>CAJCIQ010000075.1 GCA_903970475.1 Beijerinckiaceae bacterium | reverse complement strand
AGGGTAAGGCTTCCAACATAATTCAAGTTTGCTTCCGTGATGACAGCTCTGTGAATCTTTGATTTTAAGATTTCAATATCCATAGCGCCGCAAAGTTAAGGCAAGTTGATCAATTCATTATCTATCAGCCTGACCTCCCCTGAAAAGGCAGCCACTAAAACCACCAGGGGCACTTTTCCGTCCCAATGGTCCACCAATTGAAGGTCAGGGGCCTGGGCTACCGAAACGTAATCGACTATAAACCCTTTTGATTCCAACACGTGTTGGGCTGCCGACGTGATGGAAGAAAAGGAAGCATTTGTTTTTTCTAAAATATTATGTTTTACCTCCTCCAGCGCCTGAAAAAGGGCTATGGCCCCCTTTCTTTGGGCCTCATTCAGGCGCATATTCCGGGAACTCATGGCGAGCCCATCGATTTCTCTTCGGGTAGGGACGATCACCAGTTCTACAGGAAGCTGCTTCAAGGAGATCATTTTCCGTAAGACCATGCATTGCTGGTAGTCTTTTTGCCCCAGGTAGAGTTTCTTCGGCGCTACTAACTTTAACAATCTTTCAACGACCTGGCAAACGCCCTGAAAATGACCGGGTCTGTATTTTCCTTCCAAAATGGTTTCCAGGTAACCTAAGTCATAATGTTCGCTGAGCTGGGTCCCCTCCGGATACATTTCCGACACATCCGGAAGAAATAGTACATCTACTCCCGTTCTTTCCAGAAGTAAAATATCTTCCGGCAGGGTTTTGGGGTACTTGGCAAAATCTGAAGGGTCGTTGAACTGGGTGGGGTTGACAAATATGCTGACTACCGTAAATTGACCCTGACTTTTTGCCGCCCTCATCAGAGAGGCATGCCCGTCGTGAAGGGCTCCCATGGTAGGAATAAAGCCTATATTAGGGCTTGAGCCCAAAGAGGTAAGGTATTCCCTAAGGGAATCAACCGTCTTACAAATGACCATAGCGACGCTCGTTTATCAAAAATTAGCTACCTTTGCACTCGTTTTGTCAGGTAACAATTCCTTAACTTAACCTAAATGCCAGCAAAGAAACGGATTTTATTCATAGCCAACGAAATGTCCCCCTATTTGGAGGAGACGGAATTCTCCGCCATCATCAACCAGTTGGCTATCAAAGCAAATGATAACGGTTTCGAAGTGAGGTGCATCATGCCCAGATTTGGTATGATCAATGAAAGGAGGCATCGTTTACACGAAGTCGTCCGCTTGTCAGGCATCAATGTTTCGGTCGATAACGACGACTACCCTCTTCAGATCAAAGTGGCATCTCTACCCAACGCCCGCCTTCAAGTCTATTTCCTGGACAACGAGGATTTCTTCAAAAGAAAGGGCATTCTCTGCGATGAACAGGACAATTGGTATGAAGACAATGACCTGCGCACCATCTTCTTTTGCAAAGGCGCTTTGGAAACGGTTAAGAAATTTGGATGGCCCCCTGACGTGATTCATTGTGCCGGTTGGATGACCGGATTAATCCCCATGTACCTGAAAACGGCGTATAAAAAAGAGCCCGTTTTTAACCATACCAAAGTGGTGTTCACCATTGGACAAAACACGTTCAAAGAAAGTCTGGGTGAAGGTCTCCTCAAAAAGGCCATCATACACACGAACATCAAAGAAAAAGACCTTGACCCATACAAAGGAGCGGATAATACTGCTCTATTCAGGGGAGGTGCTTTTTATGCCGATGCCGTCACCTTCGGGGCGGAAAAAGTAGACAAGTCGCTCTTAGATGAGTTTTCCAAAGTGAAGGGGAAAAAGGTACTGCCTTATAGCCCTCAACACCAGGATGACCTCACGGACTACCTGCAATTGTACAATGAATTGTCCGCGGTATAGTGTGATCAATCGAAACCCCCTATTTTTGTCCCCTAATTCTAATTGAAAATAACCCATTATGCCTTATTTATTCACCAGCGAATCCGTTAGTGAAGGCCATCCCGATAAAGTGGCTGACCAAATTTCCGATGCATTGATCGATAATTTCCTGGCTTGGGATCCGGAATCAAAGGTAGCTTGCGAAACGCTGGTTACTACCGGACAAGTGGTTCTGGCAGGGGAAGTAAAGGCAAAATGCTACCTGGACGTACAAAAGATCGCCAGGGACGTGATCGCCAAAATTGGCTACACGAAGAGTGAATATATGTTTGAAGCCAATTCCTGCGGCATCATCTCTGCCATTCACGAACAGTCTGCCGACATCAACCGCGGTGTGGATAAAAAGGATAAGGAAGATCAAGGCGCTGGTGACCAGGGCATGATGTTCGGTTATGCTTCCAACGAAACCAAAGACTTAATGCCACTTCCCTTGGATCTGGCGCATAAACTCCTCATTGAGCTGGCCGCATTGCGCAGGGAAAACAAGCAGATCAAATACCTGCGTCCCGATGCAAAATCCCAGGTAACCATCGAGTACAACGACGAAAACAAACCAGTGCGTATTGACACCATCGTGATCTCTACCCAGCACGATGAGTTTGATACCGATGAGAAGATGGCCGCTAAAATCAAAAAGGATGTCATCAATATCCTGATCCCCCGGGTCCAGGCTCAATACCCCGAGTACAAGCATTTATTCAACAATAAGATCAAATACCACGTAAACCCTACGGGTAAGTTTGTGATCGGTGGTCCTCACGGTGATACTGGTTTGACTGGTCGTAAGATCATCGTTGATACCTACGGCGGTCGTGGTGCGCACGGTGGTGGCGCCTTCAGCGGTAAGGATCCTTCCAAGGTTGACCGTTCCGCAGCTTATGCCTGCCGCCACATCGCCAAAAACCTGGTGGCTGCCGGTATTGCCGACGAGATCCTGGTTCAGGTATCTTACGCTATTGGGGTGGCTCAACCCATGGGCATCTACGTCAATACCAACGGTACGGCAAAGGTGGACCTCAAAGACGGAGAGATCGCAAAGAAAGTGGAAGAACTGTTTGATATGCGTCCCTACGCAATTGAAAAACGCCTGAAACTCCGCAACCCCATGTATTCTGAAACAGCCGCTTACGGGCATATGGGCCGCAAAAATGAGACGGTGACCAAATCCTTCAAAGGCGCCGACGGAAAAGACAAGAAGGTAAAAGTAGAATTGTTCACCTGGGAAAAACTGGACATGGTTAAAGAGGTGAAGAAAGCCTTTCATGGAAAGTAAAACCAACTGATCATACTGAGCCCTCACTTAATGTGAGGGTTTTCTTTTTCGGGCAACTCGTTTTATAAATTTCAAATCTATGTCTGTCAATTCCGAAGTCAAACGCATTACCACGCATACCCTTCAACGCATGAAGGAGAACAAGGAAAAGATTTCCATGTTGACCGCCTATGATTATTCCTTTGCCCGTTTACTGGACGAAGCAGGCGTAGACGTCCTGCTGGTGGGTGATTCGGCCTCCAACGTCATGGCCGGTCATGAAACCACCCTTCCCATCACCCTGGATCAGATGATTTACCATGCCGCTTCTGTAGTACGTGGAGCCAAACGCAGCCTGGTAATCGTGGATCTTCCTTTTGGTCACTATCAGGGTAATTCCAAAGAAGCCCTGGCTTCTACCATTCGGATCATGAAAGAAACCGGCGCCCATGGCATCAAGCTGGAAGGCGGAGAAGAAATCATCGAATCGGTAAAACGCATCCTTACAGCAGGCGTTCCGGTGATTGGTCACCTGGGCCTTACCCCTCAATCCATCTATAAGTTCGGAACCTATAACGTCAGGGCTAAGGAAGAAGCCGAGGCTGAAAAACTACGCAGGGACGCCCTCTTGCTGGAAGACGCCGGTTGTGCAGCCCTGGTACTGGAGAAAATCCCCGCCAAACTAGCTCAGGACGTGACCAAAAGTCTGCGCATCCCTACCATCGGTATTGGAGCAGGCCCCCATACGGATGGACAGGTCCTGGTCATGCACGATATGCTGGGCATTAATACGGAGTTTAAACCCAGGTTCTTGCGCAAGTATGCAGACCTGTATACAGTGGTAACCGGTGCGGTGCGTCAGTACGTGAGCGACGTGAAGGCGTCGGATTTCCCCAATGAGCAAGAGCAGTACTAGCTCGTTGGGGCCACCGGTGCCGTTCGTCCTGACCAGGCGCCGGTGATCCTCCCCCTTTGGTTTCACCGATTTAAGGTTTACTTTAATCGATATTTTTTGAACCCACCTACAGGGCAGCTTAGTTTTGTAGGTACAATACAGCTCAAGTTATGTGGAATAAAAAGCATC
Source organism: Beijerinckiaceae bacterium (assembly GCA_903970475.1). GTDB lineage: Bacteria > Bacteroidota > Bacteroidia > Chitinophagales > Chitinophagaceae > Dinghuibacter. Next base: position 5,495 of record CAJCIQ010000075.1, on the reverse strand, counting down.
AGATAGGATATTTATCATTGATAATCATCCTTTTATGCAACATTTCATGTTCTTCTTCCAAAGCCGTAGTTAGCACCAAACCCGTTCCCTTCTTAACTACCCCTATTGTGATTGATGGAACTGCCAATGATTGGAAAAACATTCCTTTTAATTTTGAACCCAACACCCTGGTCAGGTATGCTATTGCCAACGATAGTAACAACCTGTATGTGTGTATAACCTCCACCAGTCCCGGCGTTAATCGCAAGATCTTTAAAATGGGGATGAAGTTATTCTTCGATACATCGGGCGAAAGAAAAGAGTTTTGTGGCGTGCAGTTTCCCATGCCTATTGACGACAATGCCTTACAGCTCATCACCGCAGCGGGTAATGGAAACCCCAAAACAACCGAGACTGAGTATCGTCGGTTCGTGAAGCTCCAGGAAAACCAATACACCCTGTTTGGTTTCCCGGACGACAATGGGTTAAATTCCATCAGCACCACGGATTATATAGCCGTCAACTTCAGCCTGGACCAGGAAGATATTTTTATCTACGAGTGTAAGGTGCCGTTCAAAAGCATTTACGGAGCGCAGGTACCACCTGATGTGCTCAAGCGTTCCATGAGTTTAGGTATTGAATTAGAAGGCATGCCCAAGTCCCAGGACCCGAATGCGCCGGTAGCCTCAGAAATAGGAATGCCCGGAAGCCAAATGACAGGCGCCAGGATCAACATGGGAAAAGGAGGAGGATTAGATCGTAATCCTTATGGTTACTCCAATCAAACATTGTATAAAGACCAGAAAACCTTTATAAAATTCGCCCTCAGTAACAAATAATGTAGTTAAACGTGACGTTGAGCAGGAAAATATTGAATGTCGTGATACATGTGGCCGCCTGGTCCGTGTTCATCATCTTGTGGTACCTTATCCTGACACGGAATGCTACCCCGTTTGAAATTGCCCTGCACACCAATCCCTGGTTCATTTTCGTTCAGGTATTCACCATCGCTTACCTGGTTGCGTTTTACTACCTCAATGCCTTTGTATTTATTCCACGCCTGCTGGCCAATAAGCATATATGGGTGTATGCGATCATTGTCGTCTGCTTGTTGGTCGTGTATATTTATGTGCCCGAATATGTCTGGCAGCACAGGCTGTTTCCCAGCCTTCCCCATGCGGGTCCGCCCCGTGGAGCTACTGGGAGTTTCGGGGCACCTCCTCCTCCAGGAGATTCAGTGGGATTACCACGCCCCCCAGGTCCCGGCGGGGGCAACAGGCACCGGCTCTTCCGCATCTTCCCCATCTTCAGTTCTGCGACCCTATTCCTGCTGATCTTTGTGATCAGTTCCGGGGTAAAAATCATCCAGCAATGGTTTACGGCTGAACAGATGAAGGACCTTGCGGAAAAAGAGAAGTTGCGCACAGAGCTATCCCTACTTAAGTCCCAGGTGAACCCCCATTTTCTGTTCAATACCCTCAATAATATCTATGCCATGGCCATTACCCAGTCGGAAAACACGGCCGACGCGGTGATGAAACTGGCTCAGATCATGCGCTATATCTTGCAGGATGCGGAAATTGAGTTGGTACCGGTACAAAAGGACATTGAGTTCCTACAACATTATATTGAGCTGCAACAATTCAGGCTCAACGATAAGGTGGATATAGCCTTTACCATCACAGGCAACCCAAGCAACTTGCGCATCGCCCCACTGCTGCTGATACCGTTTGTAGAGAATGCCTTCAAATATGGGGTAAGCGCCAGGCAGAAAACGAGGATAGCCATGGATATCCGCATCGAGGGAAATTTCGTTACCTTGTGGGTACAGAACAGTAAGCCTGCCAACGCCGCGGCCATATCCAAAGACAATACCGGCATAGGCATCAACAATACAAAAAGGCGCCTGGCCCTGCTCTATCCCGATAAACACGAACTGCACATCATCGATCAGCCTGATCAGTACACGGTAACCTTAAAAATCAATTGCGCATGATCACTTGCATCGCCATTGACGACGAACCACTAGCCCTGGAAATCATTAAGCGCTACGTTCAAAAGATCTATTTCCTGGAACTAAAAGGAACCTTTACCGACCCGGATGAGGCTTCCCATTTCATCAAACAGGAAAAACCAGACCTGATCTTCCTGGATATACAAATGCCCGATATCAGCGGCATACAACTGGCCAGCCAGATTCAGCAATACAGTCCAGCCATCATCTTTACCACGGCCTACAGCGAATATGCGGTTGACGGCTTCAACGTCGATGCCGTCGACTACCTGCTCAAGCCCATAGAATATGAACGGTTCCTCAAAGCGGTGTACAAAGCAAAAGAGTTCATCGAGTTCGTACAAAGCCGGGAAATCCAGAACACATCGATATTTGTAAAATCAGACTACCAACAGATCAAAGTCAAACTCAGCGATATATTGCTCATTGAAGCCCTGGATGATTTCATTAAGATTTATCTCCCGGAAAAAACGCTGATTACCCTCATGACCCTTAAAGCCATCCAACAGAAACTTCCTGAAAAAGAATTCGTGCGCATCCATCGTTCGTTTATCGTTCCATTGAGTAAATTGGAAGTGATCAGTAAAGCAAAAGTAAAAGTCGGCGACAAGGAAGTGCCTATAGGAGCCAGCTACAGCGACTCCTTCTTTTCTCTTATGAATGGTAAATTCTAACAGATGATTTTAGTGATTGGTGCTGGAGCCTCAGGATTGATGGCTGCCAGGGATTTATTGGCCTCCGGTAGGGAGGTTTTGGTGTTGGAGGCGGCGCCCCGGATTGGGGGAAGGATACATACGACACGCTCGGGGTCTACGCACGCCGGCGGCTCAAAATCCTCTGTTGAGTTTCCATATTCGGTGGAGGCTGGGGCCGAATTTGTGCATGGAGACCTACCGCTAACCTTTGAATTGCTTACGGCCGCCGGGATCAAGGCTATTCCCACAGAAGGGCAGTTTTACCGTTCCAATGAGGGTCAGTGGCAAAAAGAAAACATACGCGTCAAAGGCTGGGATAAAGTCATGGAGCGGATGGCGTCCCTCGATGAAGACATGGCCGTGGCAGATTTTCTCAGCGCTTATTTTGGGGGGGGAGAAAACGAGAGACTACGCTGGGCCGTACGCCGTTTTGCGGAAGGGTACGACCTGGCCGATATACATTTCGCCAGCACCAAAGCCCTGTACAGGGAATGGTCCAGGGATGAAGGTACCCAGTACCATGTGGATGGTGGTTATGGAAAGATGATAGACTGGATTGCTTCGGAAATCGAAGGCATGGGGGGAAAAATCGTGCTTAGTGCCCCTGCGGTTGCGGTTGAGTGGGCGCCAGGAATAGTGCGGGTGGTAACCTCCGATGGGCGGATTTTTCAAGGGACTGCGGCGTTGATCACGGTGCCGCTGGGGGTGTTACAGGCTGGGGATGCCGGCGTCGCGCTCCCGATTGCGGATACCAATGTCGAGCCACATCGGTCCGGCGGCCCGGTCCGGAACGGGTTGACCTTCGATCCTGCCATTCCTGAATATATTCAGGCATTTCATGCGCTGGGATATGGTTCAGTCATTAAACTATTACTCCATTTCAGTGAGCCTTTCTGGGAGAAAGAAGCGCCGGGCCTGGGTTTTCTCATCAGCGACCAGAACCTGCCCACCTGGTGGACGGTTAGCGGCAAGCCCAATCTACTTACCGGTTGGTTTGCAGGGCCACGTACGATCCCTTATCAGGGAAAGCCGGATCCTGAGCTGATTCATTTGGGCCTGGAATCCTTAGCTAAGATTTTTCATGTTTCCATTGCAGAATTACATGATCAATTACTTACTTACAGGGTTGATGATTGGAGCCAGGACCCATATTCACTCGGCGCCTATTCCTATGAAAAGGTAGGCGAAAAACCTTTCCGTCAAATCCTTCACACCCCGGTGGAAAACACCATTTTCTTTGCAGGTGAGGCCCTGTACGAAGGAGAGCATACCCCCGGAACGGTAGAGGCGGCCCTTGCTACCGGCAGGAAAGCGGCAGAAACCATCCTGGCGGCGTGGCTATAAGGTGGCGAGGCGCAAATTTCGTAGATTAGCGCCCTTAATCATACTTATGGAATTTTTGAAGCACCTCCAGATTGAACCCCATAACAAGGGTATTTCTACTGGTAAACATTGGCTACAGGGAAAAGGAGAAAAATTAACCTCTTATTCCCCCGTAGATGGAAAAGTGATTGCCTCCATTGAAACCGCCTCCAGAGAGAATTATGACGCCTCCATTGCCCAGGCCCATGCCGCCTTTGTGGAATGGAGAAACTGGCCAGCCCCCAAAAGAGGAGAAGTCGTCAGAAAGATAGGCGTAGCCCTGCGTGAGCATAAAGATGCCCTAGGCCGCCTGGTTTCCTATGAAATGGGGAAAAGCCTGCAAGAAGGTTTGGGAGAGGTCCAGGAAATGATTGACATAGCCGATTTAGCCGTTGGATTGAGTCGTCAACTCTATGGCCTGACTATGCACAGCGAACGCCCTGGTCATCGCATGTATGAACAATGGCATCCCCTTGGCATTGTAGGCATCATTTCCGCCTTTAACTTCCCCGTAGCCGTATGGAGCTGGAATGCACTGTTAGCCTGGGTTTGTGGTGATGTCTGCGTGTGGAAGCCTTCCGAAAAAACACCTTTGAGCGCCCTGGCCTGCCAGAAGATTGTGGAAACCGTTTTTGAAGCGGAACAAGTGCCAGAAGGGGTATGTGTATTGATTACCGGAGGCAGAGAAGTGGGAGAATGGATGGCCGCAGACCATAGGGTAGCCCTCGTGTCAGCTACTGGTTCAACCCGCATGGGTAAAGCCGTAGGGGCTGCCGTTGCAGCGCGTTTAGGAAAATCCCTCCTGGAATTAGGTGGAAACAACGCCATAATCGTTACCGAAAATGCAGACCTCGACATAGCCATCCGCGCCGCTGTATTCGGAGCCGTAGGCACAGCCGGACAGCGTTGTACTACAACCCGGCGCCTGATCGTACACGAAAGCATTTTAGCTAGTATAAAGGAAAAACTAAAAGCCGCCTATAGTGGCCTGCGCATTGGAGATCCACTGGATGCCAACAATCACGTGGGTCCCCTCATTGATAAAGCCGCCGTTCAGCATTACCTGGACGCCATTAAAGCCGTCAAAGAACAGGGCGGCAACTTCCTGGTTGAAGGAGGTGTATTGGAAGGTGAAAACTATGGCAGCGGCTGCTATGTCAAACCCTGCATAGCGGAGGTTCACAATCACCTGCCCATCGTTCAGCAGGAAACCTTTGCGCCCATATTGTATTTGATTCCGTATCAAACCATCACGGAAGCCATTGCCTTCCAAAATGATGTTCCTCAAGGACTGTCCTCTTCCATCATGACCCTGAACCTGAGAGAGGCCGAACGCTTCCTGTCACCTGCGGGTAGTGATTGTGGTATTGCCAATGTCAACATCGGGACTTCCGGAGCAGAGATAGGCGGGGCTTTTGGCGGAGAAAAAGAAACCGGGGGCGGAA
>CAJCIQ010000074.1 GCA_903970475.1 Beijerinckiaceae bacterium | reverse complement strand
TGCAAAAGATCGAGGAGCTTACCCTTTACGCCATTGAAGCAGATCGGAAGTTGGCAAACCAACAAACGCTGATTACGGAGCAACAATCCCAAATACAGGACCAAGCCAGAACATTAAAACAGCTTCAACAACTGTTGACCTAGATGCAAAACCAATTACAACAGCAGCGGCAGGATATCGATGCGTTGAAAAAGCCAAAAGGCTAAAGTTCAGCGACACGCCTGCGGCTGCTGTGCAGCCGCACCCGAAGGGCCCATCATTAACCGTTTTTTTGGGGCGGCATAAATTTTTCAACTTATGCCGTCCCCAAAAAACAAGCCGCTCCAGGAATGGAGCGGCTTAGAAACCAACTGCGTTGTAGCATGAGGGTTATGAACCTTTACTATTGCGTATCCCACCACATGCGGGAATCCATTTTATCAGCTGCTGGATTTAAGTCGGCAACAGCTGCATTGTAATTCGTAGTGTTGGTGGAAGCCTCTCCTACAGGATAAGTGAACCTGCGGGGAATGGTTCCGTTGGTGGCATTAAGGGGATAGTTCACGGGAGTCAAATTGGGATAACCGCTTCTTCTCCAGTTTTCCCATGCTTCATTTTCATCCATGAAGGTGCATACCCATATCTGATCATTGATCAGTTCTATGCCATTGCCGGAAACATAAGGATTCTGGGCAAGGTAGGCGCTGATCTGAGCGGGGCTGATAACTGCGGCAGAATTCAAGGAAGTCAATTGTTGCATGGCAGCAGTAACGCCATTGGCATAGAGCGTTCCCGGATCCTGGCTTACCCAACCCCTGGCGGCGGCTTCAGCGAGCAACAACTCAGTTTCAGCGTAAGTCAACATGAAGCTAGGTGCAGCCCATTGAGCGTAAGTATAACGGTTGACAATGGAATACCGGTTCTGGTAAACGCTCACAGAGTCAGGGGAAGTCACGTGAGGAACATTAGGCCAGTTGTTTGAATGACTAAGATCAGTAGTACCTCCGGCCAGATCATACCCATTGGGTTGGCCCAATTGGTGGGCGTAGGAAGTATCACCATAATCATAACCTGCTGTGGTGAACTGGTTTCCTGGCGTTTGGGATACTGTGCCGATGTAAATCAAACGGGGGTCAGAAGTCCCCTTGAGGTAGTTGACAAAGGTTTCACTGAGGCGGGAAGCGTTTGGATCATCGTAGGTTAGTACGAAGGCGCTACCGTTGCAGGTTTGGTTAATCTGAGCGTTATGGGCAATAAGTGCATTATCTGAATTACTAGCCATCAGACCGCCTTGTACGGCAACCGTTACCCATTTCTGGGCGGTGGTAGGATCTACCTTGACCAGACGCATGGCTAACCTGAGGATTTCAGAATAGGCAAATTTTTTCCATTCAGCCACATTTCCACCATATACGAGATCGGCTGCGCCAACCGTGTTTGGTTTGGAAGGATCCAGGGCCGTAGCAGCAGATTGCAGTTCATTGAAAAGACTATCGTATATATTCTGTTGCTTGTCGTATGCCGGAGAAATGATGCCGGAGATATAGCCCAAGCCAGCCTGGGAATAAGGGCAGTCACCGTACATGTCTGTCATGCGTTGGAACATGAAGGCATGCCAGATGCGCGCAATATTGTAAAAATTAGCCTGAGCGGTATCGCCTTTGGTATGGGCCAGCACTTCTACAATATTCGTAACCGTATTCGGATAGTTATTGTCCCAGTACGCTGAAGCGTAAGAGGCATTGAACATATATTTATCCCCATCCCAGTACCCCACGGTTGAAGATAAGTGTTGAACCATGCATGCGGAATAGATCAGGTTGTTCCTCCAGTCTTCATAGGCGTTTCCGTCACTGTTCCCGGAGGTAATCTGTTCTGCTGCGGTAAAGAGATAATTATAATTCATGACCGTGGAGGTGATATGCTCCGGATCTGTATTGATCGACTCAAAATTCTTCTTACAGCCGGTAGTGACCATCAGGCCGGCTAAAGAAGAAAGGAGAAGAAGTTTATTTTTCATTTCACTCAAATTTGATTGGATAAATCGGGATTAGAAGTTCACTTTCAAATTGGCACCCATACTCCGGATCGGAGGATAACCCGACAATTCCAGGCCCTGCGCGTTGGAGTTGTTATAGTTCGCCTCAGGATCGATGTTCGGCGTATGTTTCATCAGGATGAGCAAATTTCTGCCAACCAGGGAAAAGGTCACTCCCTTGATCGGAGTGCGCTTCAAAATTGAAGCAGGAAGGCTATAACCCAAAGTCATGGCACGCAGTTTTATAAAGCTGGCGTCATAGACAAATTCATTGGCAATATGGTCTGCACCATCCGTGGAAATGTCATTGAAGTATTGATAAGGATTTACGCCCACAGTATTGGCATCACCAGCCTGATTTACCCCTTTGCCCACATAACCAGTGGTGGTTCCCCTGCCTTGAAGGGTAACCTTGGATAGGCCATAAGAATACAACAAGTTATTGGTACCAGAGTAGATCTTAGCTCCGAATTTGTAATCAATCAGGAAGCTCAACAGAAACCCTTTATAGTGAAACTCGTTGGTCAAACCACCGGTTTGTTTATACTGACCTGAGCCTAGGGGCTTTACAGGTGACTGTACGGGTTCCCCGCTGGAATTGAAGACCCTGTTACCACTCTTATCATAGGTATAATCATACCCCATGATCTGGCCGTAAGGCAAACCAACGACGTTGCTGATGTTCACTTCAGATCCCCAGCGGGCATAGGCTCCCGTTATGATAACGGAAGGAGCTCCTCCCAAATAGAGCACTTTTGAGTTATTATTAGCAAAGTTCCAGGAAATATTCCAGGAGAAATGGCGACCCTGAACGGGGGTACCCTGTAGTAACAACTCCACGCCGGAATTGCGGAGTTTACCAACGTTCTGGATCTGTGCAGGATAACCAGCAGTAGGGCTGATTGTCACGGGAACGATGTCATCTGTTGTCGTCTTCTTATAGACCGCCACGTCAAAGCCTACCCTGGATTTGAAAAAGTCCATGGCCAATCCAACTTCCTGATCTTCAATATGCAAAGGTTTGAGGTTGGGATTGGGAATGGCGGAGGTGGCTTGAGTGACATATCCAACGGGTTGTCCATTAGCGCTTGTATAACCCTGCAAACCGTAAGTGAGGGCATTTGCGTATGGGCTGGTACCATTGGATGATACCCCTAAAGATGCACGCAGCTTACCAAAGGTGACCCAGGTAGGTAGTTTCAGGGCATCGCTGAAGACAAAGCTGGAGGAAACAGAAGGATAGAGGTAGGTATCTGTGTTAATGTTCAGGGTAGAGAACCAATCGTTACGAACGGTGCCGGTCAGGAAGAGCCAGTTCTTAAAGCCAAGGTCCACAGAAGCGTAAGTGGAATTTACGTGCTGCCTACCGTAGAGGTATTGATAGGGACGGTTGGAAACATTATTGGCTGAATAAAAACCAGGAATGATGAAAGGACCTACAGGTCCTTCCTGGGAGCCGGGAGCCTGGCTGCCAGTCCCTGCGGGTACGGCGCCTACACCATATATAGCGGCTACGTTATCCATGGAATTAACACCAACCTGTCCATTGAGTTTAAAGTCTCCACCAAATTGTTTGTTCACAATGAGGTTAAAGTTTTCGTTCAACTCATGGAAGTTTTCTTCGTATTGGGTCAATTGACCACCAGGAGACCAACTGGTATAGGAGGGTGTAATTTGTGTAACATCAAATATGTATCCATCCCTGGTGATCCCACCCTGGGCGCTCAACCAATCGGTAAGCTTGTATTTCAGGTTTAAACCACCGGTGAGACGATTACGGTCGGTTTGATTCTGAAATTTATAGGCTACCCAATAGGCATTATCAAAATAAACGTCGCTACCTGGATTGAGTTCGGCTCCAGCAGCATTGTACCCGGGTTTTTCCCAACGGATATCAAAAGTATTGGGCACATACAGCACGGAGGCAACCACGTTTCCAGGTGCATCAGAGAAGGAGGCCCTGTTGTTGACGTGCTCAAAGATATAGTTGGCCGTCAGGTCCATGGTCAGCCTTTTGGTGATATTGTAGTTGGTCTTAAAGTTAAGGCCCTGCTGCTTCATGCCAGAGTTCGGTATGAAGGTATTCATGGCCAGGTCATTCAAACCCAAACGGAAACTACCATGATCATTAGTCCCCATCAACCCCAGGGACACCTGGTTGGTAACGCCGGTCTTGAAGAAGTTCTTCAGATTGTCCTTATCGGCAGTGTAAGGAACAGTAGTACCCACAAAATTTACGGTCGGAGAACCATCAATTTTTGCCCCCCAGCTATAGTAAGGAGACGCCTGGGCCTGGGTTTCGTTGGTCGGTTTTACACCTTGAAGTCCTGCTCCGTATTGGTACTGGTAGTCTGTAACATTGTATACAGAATTGGCCGTTACGTTATCATTGAGATCCACACTCAATCCTTTGCCCTTTGAACCAGATTTGGTAGTGATGAGTATGGCGCCGTTACCACCCCTGTAACCATAGAGTGCGGAGGCGGCAACACCTTTCAATACCTGCATGCTTTCAATATCATCAGGGCTAATATTGGACAAACCATCCCCCAGATCCATGCCCCCCCATTCACCGCCAGAGCCCTGGCTGGTATTATCATAAGGAACCCCATCGACTACATATAAGGGCTGGTTGTTTCCGCTGAGTGAACCGCTACCCCTTATCACTACACGGCTGGATCCGGACGGACCAGTAGCTACTCCGGAAACGGAGACACCGGCCACCTGGCCGGTCAGCGCGTTACCGATATTTAATTCGCGGGATTGGGTAAACTTGGATCCATCCAATTGGGTCGTGGAATAACCAACGGCGCGGGCTTGCTTTTTAATGCCCAAAGCCGTTACCACTACGTCTTCCAGTTGAGTGGAGCCCTCTTTGAGGGAGACCGCAATCGGGCCATCGCCCACCACGAATTGTTCAGTAGTAAAGCCAACGCCGGAGATAACGATGACGTCTCCCTTTTTTGCATTGATGGAAAAATTACCATCGGCATCGGTAACAGTACCTTTACCGGTTTTCTTTAATACAACGTTGACACCAGCAGCGGGATTTCCGTCAGGACCTTTAACGTGTCCGTGGATCCCATCCTGCCAGGCCCTGTTGGAGTTGATTGCTCCTTTAAGGAATGGATGAATGCCCCCGGCATATGCAGGAGGAATGGCAAGTTGCGAGAGTGCAACGCCAGCACACAATAGATACATGTGCGACATTTTTCTCATAATGCAGCGATTTAAATTTCAGTTAAGAATATGTCTCTTAATTATCAAGTATCGCTGCACAATCGTTTGTAATGTTTTTCTAACACTTAATTTAACAAATTCATTCCAACGTTTTACTCACTTCAACCGTATGTTCAGATTCATGCCTAAACTTCTGGTTGGTGGAAAACTCGATAGCTCTAAACCCTGGCCGTTGGTGGCATTGATGTTGGACTCAGGATCTATATTGGGTGTATATTTCAATAAGGTGAAGAGGTTACGGCCAACCACAGAAAAACGCATACTCTGTACCCCCCAATGGCCAAACCATTTTGTGGGCAGGTCATAACCCAGGGTTATGGCTCTGAGTTTAATAAAGCTGGCGTTATATACAAATTCCCCTGCTATATGATCAGCGCCACTGGCTGAAATATCCTGAAAGTATTGTTGGGCGGGAACGGCCACGGTGTTGGGAGCACCTTCATCATTAATACCTTTACCAATGTAGCCTTCGGGTCCCCGGCCCTGGAGTGTGGCCTTTTGTAGTCCATAATAATAGAGGAGTAAATTCGTCTGAGAATAAATCTTGGCGCCGAATTTATAGTCTAGTAATATACTACAGGAAACGGGACCGAATTGAAAATCATTCCTCCATCCGCCGATCAATGGATAGTTGCCGGATCCTAATGGAACCACACCCGTTTGCTCCGGCTCTCCATTGGGGCCAAACTTGATTTTACCCGTTAAGGAATCTCTTTTATAGGCAAAGCCCATGATTTGTCCATAGGGTTTACCCACTACATTTGAAATAGTTACTTCACTCCCCCACCTGGCTAAAGCTCCATAGATGTTTACACTTTGAATATTGGGGCCCAGGTATAATACCTTGCTTTGGTTGTAAGAGAAATTTAAAGAGGTTTCCCAGGCAAACTTCCGATGAAGGATGGGTTTAGCGGTAAGCAGGACTTCGACCCCCTTATTGCGGATAGCCCCCACATTCATGGTAGCGCCCGTGTATCCGGAGGTTGAACTTATGGTAACGGGTAATATGTCGTCCTTGGTTTGCTTGTCATAAATGGTGAGGTCAAATCCAAGGCGATCGTGCACGAACTGCAAGTTGGTCCCCAGCTCTGTTTCCTCAATGATAACAGGCCTCAAATTCGCATTGGGAATATTGGTCTGAATGACCGATCCGATCAGTTGACCGTTCGCGGTAATATATCCCTGGGTGCCATAGTACTGTACATTCTGATAGGGAGCTGTTCCATTAGAAGCCTGGGCAAAGGAAGCCCTGACCTTTCCATAACTGATCCATGAAGGCATTTTCCAGGCATCCGAGAAAACAAAACTTCCGGAATAGGATGGATAGAAGTAAGAATCAGAATTAATGTTTAGGGTAGAGAACCAATCGTTTCTACCCGTAACGGTAAGGTATACTATCCCCTTGTAACTCAGGTCCACGTTAGCATAGGCAGAGTTTACCCGGTAATGGGCGTAGTAATGCTGATAGGGTCTTGATTGAGGATTTACATTGGTGGCGCTGTACCAAAAGGGTATGGTAAAGGGCCCAACTGCTCTTTGTGCGGGGACACCTTCAACCAGCGTAGGTACTACACCCAAGCCAAAGTCCTGGGTTAGGTTATCCTGGGAGTTTCCACCCATATCGGCCCTGAAATGAAAGGAGGATCCCCAATGCTTATCCACGCCTACCAAAAAGTTTTCGTTCAGCTCCCGGTAATCCAGTTCATATTGGGTCAGGTTACCACCGCTGGCATAACCGGTGCCGGTAGGTGTGATATTGGTCACGTTAAACGTATATCCATCCATGGTGATCTGCCCCTGGGTATACAACCAGTCCTTGACCGTGTATCTTAGGGTAACCCCTCCCGTTAGGCGGTTACGGGTGGTCTGATTTTGGTATTTATAAGCAACGAAATAAGGGTTTTCAAAGTAGTTATCATTACCTGGCAACAACTCATTCGTATCGTTGACGGTCATTTTCCTCAGCCACTTCATATCAAAGCTGTTGGCCAGGTAGAGGGTGGAGGCGATGGCATTACCTGCATTATCCGAAAGGCTGGCCCTGTTTTTTACATTTTCTGCCATGTAATTCCCGATAAAGTTCAGCTGAAGTTTTGGGGTAATGACGTAACCAGCATTGATGTTCACCCCTTGCTGGGTCATATTGGAATTAGGGATAATGGGCCTCAGATAGGTATCTGAAAAAGCAACCCGAAAGTGTCCATGATCGTCCGTGCGACTCAAAGCAACGGAGCTCTGGTTGGTCCACCCACTTTGATAGAAGGCGGAGAAATGGTCATGCTGAGGGAGGTAGGCATAGGGCTGGCCCTGGAAGTTCATGGCGGTGCTACCATCCATGATAGCGCCCCAACTATAATAAGGCGCCGCATAGGCTGCTCCCTGGCTGGTCGGCTTTAATCCATTCAACCCCTGTCCATATTGATACTGATAATTTGTTTGATTGATCAGGAAATTGGCCGTCAGGTTATCATTGACTTCTATAGTGTATCCCTTAGCGTTAGCACCGCTTTTGGTGGTGATCAATATGGCACCATTTCCTCCCCTGTACCCGTATAAAGCCGAGGCGGCTACCCCTTTTAATACCTGTATGCTTTCAATATTATCCGGATTAATATTGGATAAGCCATCCCCATAATCTACGCCCCCGTACTGGCCGGAATAACCACCCTGATTGGTATTGTCAAAGGGAATTCCATCTATAACATACAAGGGCTGGTTGTTTCCATTGAGGGAAGAGTTGCCCCGGATCACGACCCTGCTGCTTCCATAAGGGCCCGTTGCGTCTCCCGAAACGTTTACGCCCGCAACTTTTCCGGAAAGGGCATTGCCGAAATTCATTTCCCGGGAACTGGAATATTCTGAACCCGCCGATTCTGTAGTAGCATATCCCAGGGACCGCATCTGCTTTTTGATGCCTAAGGCCGTCATGACCACCTCTGTCATCACCTTTTGGGCTACAGGAAGGGATATGGCAATGGGTTCACTGGGATCCCGGACGATATAATCCCTGTCCCTATAACCAATGCTGCTGAAATCTAAAACATTATCTCTGTTGGCTGCTATGGAAAAAACGCCCTTCTCGTCTGTAATGGTACCCCTGGAACTCCCCCTAACCGTAACACTCACGCCGGATAATGGCAGGCCCGCCACGTTGGTCACTACGCCTTTGGCTATATCTGAGATGGCAACGTGGTACATACTATCGGTCACAAACCGTTCTGAGCCGTCCTCTTTGGAAGAAAGTTCGGGGTCCGTCGATTGTTTTTTGGTGCCATCCAGGATGACAAAGGTTTTGTCGTTGATTTTGGTAAAGTGAAGGGTTGAACCCGTTAGCAATTCTGCCAGGATGGTTTCCAGATCTGCTTTGGGATGGGCTATGTCGGGGACCAGGGTTTCACCAATGGTCTTATCTGCATATAAAAAATAAACGCCCCTTTTCCGGTTTAATTCTTTAAGGGCTTGTAATAAAGGGATTTCGTGGCGGCCTCTTTTGCTTTGTTTTTTTTCGGTGGGGGCAACGGTTGCTACTTCTGTTTTGACTTCCTGAAAGAAAAGTGCTCCACCATAGGCATGAGATAACGGCTGTAGAATCAGGAGAAAAGCCCAACTCCAACAAAGAACGAGATTCTTTGACAGAACTTTCTTCATGCAGCAGCAGTTATAAAAAATGGCAAGAACTCCGGACCCCCGGGATCAATAAGCAGATTGAATGACAATGCTATCGCCGTCCTTGGTAATCTTATAAATCTTCGTGGCTTCCAGGGCCTTTAAAAAAACGTCAATATTATCGTTGGGAAAAATACCAGTCAAGGTTTTGGAGAGCAGTTTGGGATCAGCAACTGCCACTTTTACTCCATAGTGGGCTTCAATGAGCTTGATGGTTTCAGATAACGGAGTGTTGTCGAAATTAATTTTATTGTCTGTCCAGGCGGTTACATTATCCATGTTGGCGGTTTGCCTCATCCATTGACCATTTTGCAGGGACACGATATCCCCTGGTACCATTTTAATGGTATCCCCTTTCTCTGATTGGAGGGTTACGCTACCTTCCTTTAAGGCAACCTGGGCGTCCGCTGGTTGGGTGATGACGTCAAAAGAGGTTCCGGTCACAATAACGTCAAAGTGATCGGCATGGACGATGAACCGGTCGTGTTGGACCGTTTTCTTCACATGAAAGAAGGCTTCCCCGTTCAACCACACTTCCCTATCGCTACCCGCTGACCAATGACGGCCATAGGAAAATTTAGAATTGGCATTGAGGGTCACCACGGTACCGTCCGGCAAGGTTTGGGTTAAAATGGTTCCGTAAGGGGTGGAAAGGGTGCTTTTGGCAGCGGCCCAATATTTATCCAGCCAGGCGGCTGTGAGTACAACCAAAATACATGCGGCCACAGAAACCCACACCCTCCAAGAAATCTTCCTTTTGGAGGGCATATGTACCAACATAGCAGGTTCCTCTATACGCGCAAATAACCGAAGTTCAGCTGCTTCCATTTGCGCATCCAGCACCGACATTTCCTGTACATTCAATATTTCCAATAACTCCACAGCACTATCCGCTAAGGCTTTCTGGGACGAATTCTGCTCGAAATGATCCTGCCAACGTTGGAATGCTGCTGCATCCGTTTTGTAATACCAGGCCAAAAACGATTCGTCATCCAATAGCTCTTCCGGACTTTGAAAAGCATTCATGTCCATAACTTGGGCACCTTTGTACTAACAAGAGTGTAATAATAAAAAAATGTAATCAATTTCAGTAAAGTATTTTATTTTAAGGGCAATTAACCTTTAATTGCGTTTGCAAACTAACGGCGAGAATTGGAAAATCAGGTCCAGGATATAGCTTTATGGGAGTCATTCAAGGCAGGAGACAAAGAGTCTTTTCGCCAACTATTTCGCAAATACTACCCCCCACTCTTTCTTTATGGGTATAAAATCACCCAGGACAAGGAGTTATTAGAAGATTGTATTCAGGATCTTTTTGCCGAACTCTGGCAGAGTCCCAGCAAAACAGCCGTTGTTTCCGTCAAGGCATATCTGCTTAAGTCCCTCCAATATAAAATTATCAAGGGCCTTCAAAAGAAGTCCAAAACCCAGCTCAC
Organism: Beijerinckiaceae bacterium; assembly: GCA_903970475.1. GTDB lineage: Bacteria > Bacteroidota > Bacteroidia > Chitinophagales > Chitinophagaceae > Dinghuibacter. The sequence goes on along the minus strand of CAJCIQ010000074.1, from coordinate 4,497 downwards.
CGGAGAAAATCAAGACGGATCTGCCTTCCAGGTCAGCCACGAAAACCTGATTATCCATAAGGAACACCAGGCTGAAAATGGGGAAAGGGTCAAATCAGCCATGAGCCAACTAACCAAGAGGCAGCAAGAGATCATTTACCTGCGTTTTTTCCAAAATCTCAGCTACGACGAGATATCCCAGATCATGGACATCAACTATCAAGTGGCTAGAAATCTCTTGTACCAATCGATAAAAGCGATGCGTAAAAGTCTGATGCTCACAAATTGAGCAATCGATTTCGCAGACTTTTTACGAAAATTTGTTACAAATCCCCGCCATTTGTCACTAACTTAGGGCGCCCAAATGCAAGCCTGGGCCCGCCTGAAGCACACTCTATTCTAAAAACATAAGTCCATAAGCATGGTAGATTCGTTCGAAAAGATTCCAGTTAAGATCTTTACCACCCCCAAGGAAGGCTCTAAATATGCAGCCCGGGAAATCGCCAACCTTATCCAGGCCAAACAAGGCGCAGGAGAAAAATGCGTACTGGGATTAGCCACCGGCTCTACACCCATTAGTTTATACGCAGAATTAGTTCGCCTGCATCAGGAGGAAGGTTTGAGCTTTAAAAATGTAGTAACCTTCAATCTGGATGAGTACTATCCGATCGAACCTGAAACGCTTCAAAGCTACCATGCGTTCATGCATCGGAACCTGTTTTCCAAAGTTGATATTGACCACGCCAATATAAATATCCCGGATGGACGGGCGCCAAAGGACAAGATCAAGGAGTGGTGCCAGCAATACGAAGCAAAAATAGAAGCGGTTGGAGGAATCGATCTTCAAATACTGGGCATAGGAAATAATGGTCATATTGGATTTAACGAACCTGGAAGCAGCCGTTACTCTAAAACCCGTCTGGTAACCTTGGATAATTCTACGCGTGTAGCCAACGCCAGAGAGTTCCAGAATATCTCCCTGGTTCCCCGTATGGCGATCACCATGGGGATTCAAACCATCATCAGCGCTAAAAAGATCCTGCTCATGGCCTGGGGAAACAAAGCCGTGATCGTACAAAAGGCCGTAGAAGGCCATGTCACCGAGCATATCCCCGCCTCCATCCTGCAACAGCATAACGACTGTGTTTTCATTATAGACGAATTTGCGGCGACCGAGCTGACCCGATTCAAGTCTCCCTGGCTGACCGGCGAAATTACCTGGACTCCGCAACTGATCCGCAAAGCCGTCATTAATATGGCGCTGAAGCTCAAAAAGCCTGTTCTTAGCCTGACCACCAATGACTATATAGACAATGGTCTGGGTGACCTGCTGACGGAATTCGGAGACGCATACGAAATCAACCTACAGGTATATTATCAATTAAGGGATTCCATCACCGGCTGGCCCGGTGGAAAACCGAACGCCGTGATTCCTGCTCACCCGGAACGTTCAGAACCTTATCCAAAAAAGGTGCTGATCTTCTCCCCCCACCCTGACGATGATATCATCTCTATGGGTGGAACCTTCATGCGCCTCCACGATCAGGGACACGACGTACACGTTGCATATCAGACTTCCGGCAATATTGCCGTCACGGATGAATTTGTAACCCGTTTCCTGGACTTCGCTGTAGGGTTTGAAGATATGTTCGGCATTGACTCCAAGAAATCAAGGGAAATCACCTCTGAAGCCAGGGCCTATTTGAAAAGTAAAAAACCTTCTCAGATGGACACCGCTGAAATCAGGGCCATCAAAGGACTGATCCGCCGCTGCGAGGCTAAGGCTACCTGCCGATACGTTGGCCTGACGGATGACAAGGCTCATTTCATGAATCTGCCCTTCTATGAAACAGGGGCCATTGAGAAGAAACCTATGGGTGAAGCAGATATTCAGATCACCATGGATTTACTGCGTAAGCTCCAACCTCAGCAGATATTTGCGGCTGGTGACCTGGCCGATCCGCATGGTACGCATAAAGTATGTCTGGACATCATATTTGAAGCGCTGCGTCGCCTCAAAGCGGCGGGTGATCCCTGGATCAAGGATTGTTGGTTGTGGCTGTATAAGGGAGCCTGGCAGGAATGGGATATCTCTGAAATTGAGATGGCCATCCCGATGAGCCCGGAACAGGTCATGAAAAAACGTTTCGGCATATTCATTCACCAATCCCAGAAGGACATGGTTCCCTTCCAGGGTACGGATAGCCGTGAGTTCTGGCAGCGGGCCGAGGACCGCAACAGCAATACGGCTACCTTATACGCCGAGCTGGGCCTGACCCGCTATGCGGCCATGGAGGCGTTTGTGCGCTGGCATTATTAGTCTTATATCGTTTTTACGCGCGCTATTATAGTTACTGCCGCTGGGCTTAGGCCTGGCGGCTTTTTTTGGCGGGTCAACATCTTTTGAATAATTTAAGTTGCCCCGCCAAAACATTTGATGATGGACCTTCGGTCAAGGCTGCTATGCAGCCTTTTTTTGTATACCAATTATTTTTTATTGATCTTTATCGAATGTCAAACAAACATGCAAAGAATGGATTGGAAAAAGAATTCGAGCTGGAAAGATTGATTCTGTTCAGCGATGCTGTTTTCGCCATTGCCATTACTTTGCTTGTCATTGATATAAAATTCCCCAGGCTACCCGATAACATTACCGCTAAAGGTTTATCAACCCTTTTCGAGCCTACGCTTTACCAGTTTCTGGGGTTTGTCGTGAGCTTTTGGTTTATTGGTAGCTCCTGGTCCAAGCACTTGAGGCTGTTCCGCTTGTTGAAAAAATACGACCAGGGTCTGATTAACCGCAACCATTTATATCTGTTCTTTATTGTCATTTTCCCATTCACGGCATCGGGTTTTGCGACGTGCATTGAATCAGGTGTCCAGGGGGCCTCTTCGTCCGGGATCCTACTAGGCATCTTCCTTTATACCTTCAACATTGCTTGTGTGACCAGCTGCCATTTTATGCTGTGCCGTTACATACTTTTCAAGCGTCCGGGCTTGTCGGCTGACGATGATGCACCAGAAAAAAAGTACATTGATATCGATGCAAAATATACTTGTTTAATGGTGGTGATAGCCCTCCTGCTATGCGCCTTGGTTGTTATTGTCTTTCCTGGAAAGATTCAGTATATCGGCAATTGCTTTTTTGTGCTTCCTGCCATGGCTATTTACTTACAGTGGAAGAAGAAGAAATACAGGCCAAAAGATATAGGTGACACCCAGGCAATGAGATCTTAAATCGTAAGTCAACATCTTTCATTTTTGAAAGCAAGTTCTATTTTAAATATACCAGTACTATTAACAAAGTCGCTTATGTCGGAAGAAAAGGTCATCCATCACGCTGAAAATGCAATGCACGTCATACAGGATAAGGAAAAGGGATTAGGAAGTAAGGCAAAGGAGTTTTTTTGGGAGATATTTATCATCGTCATTGCCGTAAGCTTCACCTTATTGCTGCACAACTGGAATGACAGCCTTCATGAACACAAGCTGGCACGGGCGTTTCTGACGGGAATAAAAAGCGATTTAGACACCGGCGCCATTCACCTGGGACAGGCAGTTCAATATTTTCAACCAGATGTCCAATATTATATCAATGCACGTCAGCAGTTGGCGACTCATCAAATCAATGCTGCCTATCTGGATACCAACAGTTGGGCACTCAGGAATACCTTGTATTTCAGTTTCGATATGGGACGTTTTGAAGGATTCAAATCCTCCGGCTATCTGCGGCTTATTGAAAATCAAACACTGTTAAAACACTTGATGAGTCTATATACGGTCTCGATACCTTTTCAGGTTGAAGCCGACAAGCTGCTTTTCGACGAACGTCGGCGCTATTATGACGAACACATTGGCCCCAAGGCTCCCCTGTTGATGAAAGATCCTGGAAATATGATGCTGGCGGCTTCTAAATTGGTGAACGATCCCTATTTCCAATATTATATCATCGACTACGGCTCTTTTCTGGAGGAAAAACAGCGGCAAAAGTTGGCGTTGATCCAGGAGATGAAAAAGCTATCGGCCGAGATCGGCGCAGAGTTGGATAAATAAGCAAATGTCCAAGGGACAAGCAAAAAGATCATACCGTTAAAACCTTGGCGGGTTTCTATTTCTTTCTCGGTGATCTGGCGGTCTTGGCGCATATCTTCAGTAACCGGCATAACAGAAGCTTGCTTCAGGGAGGGCCAATGCAGCCTGAGAGAATGGCTTACCCGCTTTTTTGGCGGCTAATATATTATAATATTAAATATTTAACATTTTACCGCCTTTTTATGCTCTGTATGGGTAATGTAGGGCATAGAAAATAGCATTTTATTAGGTTGGGACCTAGATTCGGGTTATAAACTTTAAACTAATATTAGTTAAAATGACCCGTCATTTCAAGCTTTCCCGGCTATCGATCAAACATATTGGTGTTTATTTACTATTTATGTGCCTGTTATGTTCGGCAACGGCGCAATCCGGCAATCCGACCTATCCCCTTGATCCTTTAACGGCTAATGAGATAGGAAAAGT
>CAJCIQ010000073.1 GCA_903970475.1 Beijerinckiaceae bacterium | reverse complement strand
CAACATTCAGTGGACAATGGTCTGGACCTGCATACCAGGAACTTTGTTGAAGTCATTAAGTCAAACCACCTTACCGATCTCAAAGCCCCTATACAGGATGCGGCCATGGTAGCCATCAATTGCTGCATGGGCAATATTGCCCACCTCACCCAGAAGACCATTCACTGGGATAAAGATGCCGGCAAATTTACCGATCATGAACCCAACAAGTATCTACAGGCGCCTTATCATAACGGTATTCCCTTCCCAACCGTATAATATCTGGTCCGGCCTATCTTCCTTTAGCGCTTAAAGACAGCCCGGCCTAAGTCGTCATCACTACTTGCTCCAAAGTAAGTTGTGTCCAGGACCGCGTTTTCGTCCAGGTGAATATAGCCACCCCTATCGTAAGGAATCCACCCACCACCACCGCAGGCACTGTCCCCAAAGCGGCCGCCATCATACCCGATTCGAAATCCCCCAACTCCGCCGAACTACTGATGAACATATGGTTGACCGCCGCAACCCTTCCCCTCATGTTCTGGGGTGTCAGCCACTGCATAAGTGTTCCCCGGATGAGCACACTCACGCTATCTAAGGCACCCATAACAAATAAAGCACCCAAAGACAATACATAGGACCTGGACAACCCAAAGAAGATAATAGCCAACCCAAAGCCCAAAACGGCCACCAAAAGGCTCCTCCATGGCTTATCCATGGGCGAAAACTTGACCATCAGTCCCATACACAGGGCAGCCCCCATAGCCTGGACCGCTTTCATCATCCCGAGCCCTGATGCACCCACGTGCAGTATATCCAATGCATACACCGGTAAGAGGGCTGTTACACCTCCGAAAAAAACACAGAACAAATCCAGGGTCATGGCGTATAGCATTTTCTTTTCCTTCCACACATAGCGCAGACCTGCGAGCCAGTCGCTGCTCGGGTCGCCTGCCACTTGCCCCTCGTTACCAACTGCCGACCTCTCTCTATCGCCTTCCAGCTCCGCGTCCGCTACCCCAGCGATACCGTCAGCCGGATCCCCGGTCGCATCGATCGGTTCGGGCGCCAGGCCCTGGAGGCCTTCCGCCCCTGGTACCCGACCCAACGACCGGTTCAGCCCCAGGCATATCACCCATAGGGCAACCACGACCCAATAAGCCCCAGAGAGCCCTCCTCCGTAAGCGTACAACAACCCTCCAAATACAGGACCCACGATGGAGGCGCCCTGCCAACTCAGATTGACCCAGCTCGTAGCCCGGGCATATAGCGATGGCAGGATGCTGTGTGCATACACCGAGAACTGGACCGGCTCATAAAAAGCCTTTACAAAGCCAGTACCCATCAGTACCCCATAGATAAGCCACATAAGACCAGGCAGGTGGGCAATCACCTCCATGATCAGCGCCATCAAGAGCAATCCAGCGTGTATCCAAAGGAGCAGGTTTCGTTTTTCTTGCCTATCCGCCATATATCCCCCGTAAAGCGCAAGCCCCAAGGCAGGAATAACTTCACTGAGTCCAATCATAGCCAGCGCCAGCTTGCTATGCGTATGGGCATACACATAAAACCCAATCACTGTAATCTGGATCTGTGTGGCTATGGTATACAAGCACCGGAGTCCGAAGTACAACCTGAAATCCTTATACGCAAAGGGGTTCATTGAAAGGCGTTGATATGGTCTATCACAAAGCCTTCCACCGTTCTGGCGGGCTTCCTCAATATGCTACGTACGTCTTCACTTACCTGAGCTGTTTGCCCCTTCCTTTGAGCATCCGCATATAAGAGTAAAGTATCCGCCATCCATTCAGGCACCCCTTTGCTCAGGTAACGCGTTTTGGCTTCCTGTTCATCCAGTGCTTCATACGAAACCTTCTCCCCTATTGTATGGCTAAGAATGTCTGCCACCTCCTGATAATTCAGGGCCACGTCCCCCGTAAGGAAATAAGCATGACATGAATGTTTCTCAGGGTTCATCAAGATCGTGAAAGCCACTTCCGCAATATCTTTCAAGTCAATATAAGCCCTCCTACCCAGACCAGTCGCTTCATATATTTTACGCTCCTTTTTGACGGAAGCCGCCAGGTCTCCCAACCAATTTTGCATAAAGCCCGTGGGCCTAAGCATGATCCCATTAACCGCAGAGGCCCTTAAGCGCCCTTCTACCTCCTCATGCATTTTGGCTACACTTAGCTCGGGTTTCTCCTGTATGGCTCCCGAAGACAACTTCACCATAAAAGGCACACCCGCCGCTTCAGATGCCTCAATCACATTGATTTGCCCTTCCACAAATCCCGGCCCCATGCCCGCGTTCAGGAACACGGCTTTGCTGTCCTTCATTGTCTCAACCAGACTGTCCTTCTGCAACATATCTGCCTTCACCCAGCTCGTATGAGGCAAGGGAAAAGCTTTTTGCCCGTCCCGGCTTACCGCTACCGTCTCTATTCCAGCGCCAGACAAATGCTGGAGCAGCTCCCTACCAATTCGACCAGTGGCGCCGAATACCGTCACTTTGTTTTTCGTTCCCATAATTTGAACTAATTTTGATTATGTAAGATGATCTCTGCAAAGCTACTTCCGCCTTTAGTGGACCTGTCAACGAAAAGAGAAGGATAATCAACGCAAAAAGAAATTTATGTCCCTGGGAATAAGCGAGAACAACAAAATCGTCACCGACGAATCCGGCTACAACATGCGGCTGGAGGAGATCATGTACAATCAGATCCACCTCAAGTGGGGTAATTACATCAATCCAAATGAGAAGGTGCTATCCTTCCAATCCAATAACTCCACCATTGTTTCCCATTTCCAGATCTATGATTCGGCCGCAGGTCCTGTGCGTGAAACATTAGGTGGCCGTGAGTTTGTCATCCACCGGGAAGGTCCAGGCACCTACGATATACGCGTGGCGCCTACCCAACTCGATACGCCCCGAAGATTCTTTGAGCTCATCATGTCCGAAAGTTTTTTCGAGAACCTGTTCAGTGACGAAAGTGATTTTCTATTACGCTTTCACTCAAGCCCACCGATTGGCCACGAGTCATCAGCCTTCATGGCATCCATGGCGCCTGGCATGAACAGGATCATAGAAGAAATGCGCAATACCCCGTATAAAGGAAAACTTAAGGGCCTGTTTCTGGAAGCAAAAGCGGTAGAGTTATTTTTGATGCAGGTCGATCAGTTGGACAGGCTGCGCTATCGCGCCGGCATTGGCGTAGCTGCCGACGGCTCCCTCGGCTCAAAAGCCCTGCGCAACCCCAGCGACATTGAAGCCCTCCACGCCGTACGGGAATATATGGACACCAACTACGATCAATCCTGCTCCATACTCGACCTTTCCAGAAAAGTCGGCATCAACCAAATGAAACTCAAAACAGGTTTTAAGGAATTATTCCAGACAACCGTATTTGGCTACCTCAGTGACCTGCGTATGCAGGAAGCCAAACGATTACTGCTCGACCACAACTTGCCCGTAGCCGAAGTCGCCGACAAAGTAGGCTACAAACATCCTCATCATTTTACGGCGGCTTTCAAAAGGAAGTTTGGCGTGACGCCTTCGGCGCTGAAATCATAAATATTCAGCAACGTATATTGGTATAGGGGTGAAATGACCCTTTCCTTCTGGAAACATATTGGATTTCAGGCTATTGCTATTTATTCATCAGGCATGTTAATAATTTAATTTGGGTCGTTATCCTCATGTGTATACATTCGTTGCATCCAAATCATGCCGCTCATGCTTCCTCACCAAATCCAACATATTGATTTCAAATCATTTCCATCCCCCAAATTGTCTAATATACATCCTTTCTAATTTCAGATAGTAAACCATACAATATTTACCAAGGCACTAAATCCCTCAAATGAGAAAATTAGTTTACTGCAAGATTGCTGTGTCTTTAGCAGCATATTCTCTCTTTTTATTGTTTTTACCCAGCACTTCTAATGCACAGACCCTTCAGACAGTCACCAGGGCCGGTCAGTCAACCCCATATTGTATCAGGGCCACAGGTGATTCCATTGGTACCGTCTCTGGTCCAGGTGCCGAGCTAAATTATTCTGGAGGGGTTGCGTATCTGAATGGATTAAACCGTACAACCAGCACATATATCCCTTTAACGATACAAGCCTCCGTTGTAAGTACCAATACCCGGCTCTGTGTTAATGGAGCTAGTGATGATGGATCCTCTGCCCTTCAGGTTAAAGGGGATCTTGCAATTTCAGGTGCTTTAGGTATTATCATTGACGTAGATTCAACTACCGGATATACTACCCGTACCTGCTCTTTGGAACCCTCTCCTCTTGAAACCCGTACCGTGAGATTTAATTGCTCCTCTACTGATCCCGGGGGTGGCTGGGAGTTTTACAACTCCAATACCTCAAAATCACTGATGTATGTCACCCAGAACGGAAATATTGGCGTTAACACCACCCATCCTTTGTCCACTTTCTCTGTGCAAGGCACCGTTACAGCCCAGGTGCTTAACATTGCGCAAACAGGATGGTCTGATTTCGTTTTTGACAGTACTTATCAGCGCATGCCCTTAAATCAGGTGGCCGCTTATGTGCATCAATACAAACACCTGCCGGGGATTCCTTCTGCTGGTCAAATTGCTGCTTCCTGATTGGACATAGGAGCCATGCAGAAATTACATATGCAGAAGATTGAAGAACTGACGCTTGACGCCATCCAGGCGGACGCGCATGCAAAGGTTCAGGACAGCACTATCCTTCAGCAGCAAAAAACAATTAACCAGCAAGAGCAGGTCCTGAATCACCAACAGGTATTGTTGGAACTATTGCAAGCCCAGCCTCAAAAGCAACAGAGGGAGCTGGATAAGATTCAAGAAACCCAGACTAATCATTGATTTGAAAACCCTCATGACTGCTTTTATGAGATGGATCATCTTTTGTATGGGGCTACTGGCGGCTTGCCCATCGTGGGGACAGCAGCTTACTGATACCAGCGTCAAAAACTTGCAGCAGGTCCCCGCTAAATATGCGGCCAAAGTGCAGGATAAGGTCGAGTCCGTTTCAGCTGCTCTCCAGAAAAAGGAAGCTCAATACGTAGGCAAGCTATCTAAGATAGAGGCCAAGAT
>CAJCIQ010000072.1 GCA_903970475.1 Beijerinckiaceae bacterium | reverse complement strand
TCTTCCGATCTTTGTTTTTCCGCAGCCTGAAGCGGGCCGAATTGAGGATGACGGTATCTCCCTACTCTCAAGCCCGGATTTCGGCCCGTTATGGAATCCCCTCCGAAACCATTCAGGTCCTTCCTCCGATGATGACCTGGAAGCCCGGACCCGGGACCAAGGCAGAAGCGCGTAATCGAATCCGGGAAAGATATGGCTTGAGTGACTTTGTACTCTATGTCTCCAGGATAGAACCCAGGAAGAACCATTTGCTTCTGCTGGATGCATGGCTGTCTCTGGAATGTAGTAAACAAAACATATCCCTTGTTTGCATAGGCGCTCCATCTCTGGATGTCCCTGCACTTAACAGGAGGGTAAAGGGACTGAACGCCAGTCAGCGGGCTATGATCTATTGGCTACCCAAAGTGGGTCTCCAGGATCTGGAGGCCTTCTATAAAGCATGCAGGGTATTTGTCTATCCCTCCAAAGCAGAGGGCTTTGGTATCCCCCCATTGGAAGCCGCACTTTGTAAATCGCCTGTGCTTTGTTCCAGGGGAACGGCTTTGGATAGCTATACTTTTTTTGATCCTTACCGCTTTGATCCATATAAGCTTTTTGAATTGGAGGACCAACTTGCCCGATTGCTGAAACAACCTCCGGATGAAGCCTTTCTCCAAAAGACTTCCGATCAGGTCATGCAGGCATACGGTGGCCACCAAAGCGCAGACTTATTCTATTCGCTCATCAGACAAACACTTTTTAATGGAACTGAACATAGGCATACTGGGCACCAGGGGCATCCCCAACCATTACGGGGGATTTGAGCAGGTGGCATCATTCCTGGCAAAAGGATTGGTAGATAGGGGACATAAAGTGTCTGTCTACAATCCCCATGATCATCCTTTTAGCGATGCTTATTGGAACGGCGTACGCATCCTTCGTTGCTATTGTCCACCCCTGGGAACGGCCGGTCAATTTATCTATGACTATAATTGTCTGAGGGACAGTGAACACAGACAATTCGATGTATTGTTATTATTGGGCTACACCAGCTCTTCCGTTTGGGGTAGATGGTATCCGAAGGGGCCCGTTATCCTCAACAATATGGATGGGTTGGAATGGAAACGGGCTAAATATCCCTATGCCATCCGGTTGTTTTTAAAATACGCCGAAAGGCTGGCGGTGCGTTACTGTGATTATACCATTGCCGATTCTACCGCTATCCGTGACTACCTGCACTGGCAATATGGCGTCAGAGCCAGGTATATACCTTATGGAGCAGAAGTGCCTTCGATTCCCCAAAAAAAGTACCTCAAACGCTGGAACCTCAAGCCCGGTGGTTACTGCGTACTCATGGCGCGCATGGAGCCGGAGAATAACCTGGACATGGTGCTGGAGGGATTCCGCCGCGCTCAGGCGGCTGTACAAGGCTTGCGTGGCGCTCAGTCGCTTCGCTTGCTGGTCATTGGGGACACCGCTAACCGGTACGGCAAACACCTGGTGCAGAAATATGGAAATGATCCAGGAATCATCTTTACCGGTTCTCTTTTTGATCAGCAGTGCTTACATTCTTTGAGGGCACACGCCCGACTGTACTTTCATGGACATAGTGTCGGAGGGACAAACCCATCCTTGCTGGAAGCCATGGCGTCCGGGGCATTGATTGCGGCACATGACAATCCATTTAACCGGGCCATTCTGGGAGAGGACGCTTATTATTTTGACGACCCGGCCGCTGTATCCGAGATTTTGCAGGGCATGGAAAAAGGAGCCGTCAGGGCCTCGTCGGACCATGCGCAAGTCTCGCCGGTGCTGACAACACCGGTAGCGCATATTACCTCCCCAGAGCACCGGATGATGCTAGCCAACTTTGATAAAATAGATACCCAATATAACTGGGAAAAGGTCATCAATGCTTACGAAAAGTTCATGTATGAATGTTATATGGAAAAACATAGACCTGTACCTCTTCCAGCTCTTTCTGGTTTCCCTTCCGTTCGACCACTTCTACAGTGAGGTTGCTATCATTACGCTGGTAGGATATACCCTACTGGCAGGGAAAAGGGAGGACTGGAAAAGGGTGTTACCCATCCGGGTATGGGGCATGGCATCTTTGTATGCAGTGACGCTGTTGGCAACGACCTATAGCAGCGATAAGGGTGCGGCCTTCATGACTTGTTTTCAACAACTGCCCCTACTATTGTTCCCACTGCTTTGCGCTATCTGGCAGCCTTTATTACAACGGTATCGGATAAGGTTACTGGATGTTTTTTCTTTAACGGTTATAGGCGTTATCCTCTATTTGTTTGCAGATGCCTTTCGGGTCATTCATTATTTCCAATTGCCCTGGAAGACTTTGTTCTCGGATGATTTTACCAACCAGCGTTTTTCCAGCCCCCTGGACCTGCATGCCACTTATTTATCCTTATATGCAGGACTATGCCTGGGGCACCTGGTGCAGCAGGCCACCCGCCCAAGCGCCGGCGCATCGACCAGAAACTGGTTATACCTGGCCGGTGCCCTGATCCTGGTCATCGGCCTGATTCAGCTCAGTTCGAAGTCTGTGTGGATGGGATTGATAGGCATGGGTATATGGGCTAGCCTTACATCGATATATGGAAGGTATAAACGCCGAATTGTTATTGGGGCTTCCTTCCTCGCATTCGTGGCAGTAGGGTTCTTGATGTGGAAGGGCACCTTTTTTCAACACCGCATGATTGGGGATTTTCAAAAGGACATCTCGCTGACCAACAGGGAATCCCGTTTGGTCCGGTGGAAAGCCGTCCTGGACCCGGCGATGGCTCATCCCTGGTGGGGTTACGGGACAGGAGCCATACAGCCTGTCGTGGAGGCCGCCTATTTCAGTCACGGATTGTATGAAGCCTATTTGCTTCACCTCAATACCCACAACCAATTTATAAGCTGGTGGTTGAGTGCCGGAATAGGGGGGGTGTTGGTATATACGCTTTGGTTATCGTGGGGCTTCTATCAGGCAGCCCGGGCCAGGGATGCGTTATGGATGGGTTTTATGCTCATGGTAACCTGTGTTTCCCTAGCTGAAAATATCCTGGACGTACAACATGGATTGTTTTTTCTCAGCTTCTTTTTCCCCTTCTTTTATTTTTCTCCATGGAAGTCAAATCAGCCATATTAAGCACCTTGGCATATTTCGATATGTTTCACTATCCGCTGAAGGAACAGGAAATTTATTTCTTTCTTCCTCAGGCCTGCTTACCCGAAACATTTCATAAAGCCCTTCGCGAGTTAATACGATCCAGGACTTTATTCGTCCGGGAAGGAATGTACACTTTAAATGATGATGCCTCACCCGTGAAAAGGCGGGTAAGGGGCAATCAAAGGGCTGCACGTATGCTGATTACCGCCAGGAAGATCGGGGCTTTCTTATACTTATTTCCCTTTGTTCGTTCGGTGAGTATTTCCGGATCCTTGTCTAAACATTATGCGGATGCTGATTCAGACATAGACTTGTTTATCGTCACGTCCGCCAATCGTCTTTGGATAGCCCGCACGCTTCTTCATCTTGTCAAAAAACTTTCTTTTCTATTCGGTCTCCAGGATTGGTTTTGTATGAATTACTTTATCGATGAATCCAATCTGCTGATACCAGAGCAAAATTTATATACGGCTATTGAAGTTGTTACCCTCATTCCAGTAAGCGGACTGGGCGCCTTTGACCAGTTCAAAGACGCTAATGCCTGGACCCAGTCCTTGCTTCCCCATGGGTATGGTCATACTGCCCTTCCTTCGGAGGATGGACAACCTCGATTGAAAGCCGCCGCCGAATGGTTCTTCAATAGGTTTTGGCCCGAACGGCTCGATGCATTTTTAATGCGTGTGACGGCGCACCGCTGGAACCAGAAGACGGTATCGGGAAAGAAAAACGGTAGGGGAATATTGATGACCATGGATGCTTCCAGGCATATGGCCAGACCTGAACCGGGGGCTTATCAACAAGCGTTGCTGGGTGTCCACGCGCGAAAGGTAAAGGCCAGCGCACAGGCGTGTAAAGCCTGAGTGTCAGGATTTTTTCCGAAGTGTAATAATGTAATAATCGCCGACCCCTCTCCAGGGCCAGGACCTACTATACTTGTTTTCCCAACGACATAGCATTGCGTATAGGCGCGGATATTTTTGGGCAAACCCCTCCAGGTAGGAAGGCGGTACGATGGTGCATAAGCCTTCCAGGTCTACCAATTCAAAGGAATCACTCAGGAGTGCCCTAACCCTGGCCGGAGCGTAATAATAACACCGGAAAGGTAATCCCTCCACTTTAGCCTGGCGCCCATGTTTTGAAAACCAACGACGGAAAGCAGTTTTCCATTTGCCTTTAAAAATGAGCAAGCTCTCCCATAGGCAAAAAGGGGGCAGCAGGGTTAAGGTTACCAACCCGCCTGGTTTAAGTAAGTTGTCAAACTCACCCAGGACTTTATCTAATTGACCCGTACAATTAAGTCCCGCAAAGTTGGAAAAGATAAGATCGTAAGGGCCTTTATTTTTCAGCGCCGCTAATTCGG
>CAJCIQ010000071.1 GCA_903970475.1 Beijerinckiaceae bacterium | reverse complement strand
TTTTTTTTGTCTCGCTGGACCTTCGTACGTAGGTTTGTAAAAAATTTGTCAAAATAATTACCCTGATATGACCTGGAAACATTTATTCACCTCTTCGATTGGGAAAAAGTTGGTAATGGGCTTTACTGGTTTGTTTTTGATCTCGTTTCTCGTTGTCCATGTCACGATCAATTCCATGATTTTCCTAAATGATGGGGGGGCAGCGTTTAATGCCGCGGCCCACTTCATGTCTCATAATATTATTGTTCGCCTTTTAGAGATTGGTTTGTTTGCCGGTCTAATCCTCCATATTGTACAAGGGTTGATGCTCACTGCCCAGAACAATGCCAAAAGGGGGATTGGATATGCCGTATCCGCTGCCAGCACCAATAGCACCTGGTACAGCCGTTCCATGGGGGTGCTGGGTTCCCTCATCCTGATTTTCCTGGTGGTTCACCTGGCCAATTTCTGGGTGCCGGCCCGTGCGGATATCTACCTGCATGGAGATCCTGACCATGATTCTTTTGCGGAAATGAAGGAAGTTTTCAGTAAATGGTACTTCGTCGTGATCTATTTGGCAGGCGTTTTTTCCTTATTCTGGCACTTGTTTCATGGATTTCAAAGCGCCTTCCAGACCCTGGGTGTGAGGGTTGGCCGTTATAAAGGGCTGATCGTAGGATCTGGGATTGCATATACTTTTATCGTTTGCATCCTGTTTGCACTGATGCCCATTCTGATTTACACGCATGTGCTCCAATAGGCGGTCCTCTAAAAATGGACCACTTACCTACATTCAAACTTTAAAATAGCCGATTGAATATATGTTGAACGCTAAGATTCCTACTGGTCGCTTACAAGACAAATGGAAAGATTACAAAAGTTCAGTCAAGCTGGTAAATCCGGCCAACAAACGCAGCCTCGAAATCATCGTGGTGGGTTCTGGCCTGGCAGGTGCTTCGGCTGCTTCTTCCCTGGGAGAACTGGGGTATAAGGTGAAGTGCTTTTGTTTTCAGGATTCACCCCGCAGGGCGCACTCCATTGCAGCCCAGGGGGGAATCAATGCGGCAAAAAACTATCAAAACGACGGTGACTCGGTTTACCGTCTTTTTTATGATACCATTAAAGGTGGAGATTACCGGGCTCGTGAAGGGAATGTGTACCGCCTGGCGGAAGTCAGTGCTTCCATCATCGACCAGTGCGTGGCTCAGGGCGTACCCTTTGCCCGTGAGTACGGTGGACTCCTGAGCAACCGCTCTTTCGGAGGTACCCAGGTGCAACGGACTTTCTATGCAGCAGGCCAGACGGGTCAACAGTTGCTGATCGGCGCCTACCAATCCCTGGAAAGGCAGGTGGCTGAAGGGAACGTAAAAATGTACACCCGTCATGAAATGGAAGAAGTGGTGCTCATCGATGGAAAAGCCAGGGGTATTATTGCCCGTAACCTGGTGACCGGGGAATTGGAAAGGCACTTCGGGCACGCAGTATTGCTGTGTACCGGTGGTTATGGTAACGTGTTTTACCTGTCTACCAATGCCATGGGCTCCAACGTAACGGCGGCCTGGAAGGCCCACCGTAAAGGTGCTTATTTTGGAAATCCTTGCTTTACACAAATACATCCTACCTGTATACCTGTAACCGGAGACCATCAGAGTAAACTAACCCTGATGTCAGAATCACTGCGTAACGATGGTAGGATATGGGTACCTAAACAAAAGGGCGACACCCGTTCTCCTAAGGAAATTCCTGAAGAGGAAAGGGATTACTACCTGGAAAGAAGGTATCCGGCCTTCGGTAACCTGGTACCCAGGGACGTAGCCAGCCGGGCAGCCAAGGAACGTTGTGACGCAGGTTATGGCGTAGGCACCTCTAAACAGGCCGTATACCTGGATTTCGCCTCCGCCATAGAGCGTTACGGCAAGCAGGAAGCTGGTAAAAAGAGTTTGGACCACGCCAGCGCGGATGAAATAATCGACATGGGCAGGGCAGTTGTGAAGGAAAAATATGGTAACCTTTTCGATATGTACGAGAAGATCACCGGAGAAAACCCGTATGAATTGCCTATGCGGATCTATCCTGCTGTGCATTATACCATGGGTGGACTTTGGGTAGATTATGACCTGATGACGACTGTACCTGGGTTGTATTCCCTGGGTGAAGCCAATTTCTCTGATCATGGGGCCAACCGTCTGGGTGCTTCTGCACTGATGCAGGGGTTGGCTGATGGCTACTTCGTGATTCCTTATACCATTGGCGCCTACCTGGCCGATGAAATCCGGGTTAAAGCCATCCCTACCGATCACCCTGCTTTTGTACAGGCCGAAGCAGAAGTAAAGGCCAGGATTGACAGGCTGATGAATATCAAAGGCAGTCAAACGGTGGAAAGCTTCCATAAGCGCCTGGGTAAGATCATGTGGAATAAGTGCGGAATGGCAAGGAATGCTAAAGGGCTACAGGAGGCGATCGGAGAAATCAGGGCCTTGAGAGAAGAATTTTATAAGGACGTACGTATCCCTGGTGGAACCGACGAGCTCAATACGGAGCTGGAAAAGGCTGGTAGGGTAGCGGACTTCCTGGAACTGGGCGAACTGATGTGCATTGACGCGTTGGATCGGAACGAAAGCTGCGGCGGACATTTCAGGGAAGAATATCAAACCGAGGACGGAGAAGCTTTGCGCCAGGATGACAAGTATATGTTTGTGTCTGCCTGGGAATTCAAGGGCGATGGTCAGTTTGAACTGCACAAAGAACCCCTGAACTACGAAGTGGTACATCCTAGCGCACGTAGTTATAAGTAGATTTTAATGGTCAAGGAAAAATTAACAATTAAGAATTTTGGCCCAATCAAATTTATTGAGTTGGATCTTGGTAGATTTAACGTTTTGATTGGTGAACAGGCTACTGGTAAAAGTACTGTGGCCAAGTTGTTAGCGGTATGTAGGTATTTTTCTTATTTGGTTTGGAACAACGGCACATCTGTTAACTCTTTCGAAATTGGATTGGAATCATGGGGATTTAGAGAGTTTATTCAAAATGATACCTATATTTTCTATGATTGCCCACACTATTCATTTACTGTTCTCGGTGAATTAGCAAATACGTTATACGAAAAGCTTGAGGATGAAGAAACTTATGCATCCAACAGGCCAATGTTGAAGATTGAGTTAGCACCTAAATCTGAGGAATTTAAAGAACTATTAAGAGAACTGAATAAATTGAGCGGGCATTCAGGCTCAAACAGCCCATTTGGGTCACCCGCATTAATAGTACCAACGAGTTTTTATCAAAATGATGTGGCAAATGTTATGGACAACCCCTTTTATCTACCAACGGAAAGGGGATTGCAATCTGTATTCTCACTTGGAAAAAATAGCATTCAGAATATTTCCGACTCTTTGTTTAATCAGTTTGCGCAGTTGGATCAAATTAGTCGATTATTTGGAGAAACGGAAATCGAACCTTTAGATATCATTTATAAAAACGTAAAGGGGCAGCGTTCTGTTAGGAAAAAAAATGAAGATAGATTTTACGATTTGGTGAACGGAGCCAGCGGTTTTCAGTCTACTATTCCAGTAATCCTGTCGATTAGGTATTACAATGAAATCAGGAAAAAAAGCAAAACTTTTATCATTGAAGAGCCAGAAATGAATTTATTTCCAATTGCGCAGCATAGATTAATGCAATTCGTTGTAGATCAGACTGTTAATTATGGAAATGCGATGTTGGTAACAACTCATAGTCCTTATATTTTGACTTCACTTAATAACATGATTTACGCTTATCAAGTAGGGAGGAAAAGGCCAAATGAGGCCAATAATATAATTGATAAGAAGTATTGGCTTGATCCCAGCTATGTTTCGGTATATATGTTGAGGCCTGATGGAACTTGTGAGAACCTCCTGGATCTTGATACGGGACTAATCATGGCAGAAAAGATTGATGGCGTATCAGGAACATTAAATGAACAATTTGACGCCTTACTAAATATTGAATTTGAAGGGAAATGAGCAAAATACCCGAATCTTGCGTACTCCAGTCTGGTAATATGGGGATGTTTGTTGCCTCGGAGAAAGGTAAGAAATATGAACTAATCAACGAGTCCAAGTTTCATATACGCAAGATTCGTGTTGATAATTGCTTGCCGAATTTGCACGGTAGCAAACAATGTGATTTTTTGTTTAGTATAGATCATGACATATCGAAGCAATTACCTTTTTTAGGAAAGCAAGTAATTTTCATTGAGCTTAAGGGTGGAGACCTTAAGTCGGCCGTGAGACAACTATATACAACAATTCTGCATCTTAGAGAGGAATTCGATGGTTACAGGATAAATGCTCGCATTGTGGGAAGTAGGGATGTCCCTGATTTAAAAAATACATCAGATTATCTTAAGCTAGCAAGACTCGTTAAGCAATTCTCTGGAAATGTAGATCGATCAACCAATAAATTTTATTCTGAAACAGTTTGAATAATATGGAACATTATACCATGAACCTCACACTTAAGGTGTGGCGCCAAAAGAACGGTAAAGACAAGGGTGGTTTTGAGACATACCAGGTACCCGGTATTTCCTCGGAAATGTCTTTCCTGGAAATGTTCGACGTACTCAACGAACGCCTGGTGGCAGAAGGAAAGGAACCGATCGCATTTGACCACGATTGCCGGGAAGGCATTTGCGGCATGTGCTCCATGCATATCAATGGCAAACCCCATGGACCCTGGAGTGGTACGACCACTTGCCAACTGCACATGAGGGCTTTTAAGGACGGAGATACCATTGTGGTGGAGCCTTGGAGGGCTAAGGCGTTCCCTGTGGTGAAGGACCTGATCGTTGATCGGGGTGCCTTTGATCGCATCATTCAGGCTGGAGGTTATATTTCCGTCAATACCGGTAATGCGGTGGATGCCAACGCACTGCCCATTGATAAGCAAAAAGCGGATGATTCTTTTGCGGCGGCAGCCTGTATTGGTTGCGGAGCCTGCGTAGCGGCCTGTAAAAACGCTTCTGCCATGTTATTCCTGAGCGCCAAGGTTTCCCACCTGGCCTTGCTTCCCCAGGGTGGACCTGAAAGGAAGACCAGGGCCCTGGATATGGTGGCTCAGATGGATAAGGAAGGTTTTGGTAGTTGTACCAATACGGGGGCCTGTGAGGTAGAATGTCCAAAAGAGATAACCCTGACCAATATAGCCCGGCTTAACCGGGAGTACTTGCATGCTGGATTTTCAGCGGAATAAGGGGGGCGCGGATCTTTCGAGTGGCCGCCTAAGGCCGGTCGTAGGACCCGCGTTAACAAGCAATTAGGGGGCTTTTAGAGCCCCCTTTTTTTATGCTGTAGGAAAAATACTAATTTAGACGAACCCAAAATGTACGCTTTTGCTGAGATTTTATGCCCTCTGGCTAATGTTGTTCGTTATTGCAAGCGTCTCTCGGGCTCAGGTTAATCAATCCGTATCCTCCAACTGGCGTTCTAAAAAAATTCCTGTCCGGGCAGATACATTGAGCCTGGACTCCCTGAGCGTAGTGCCGGGCACCTTCGTGATTGAAGGCTCGGACAGCAGCGCTTACGAATTAAACGAGGTCAGGGCAAAACTATGGTGGAAGCACAGGCCAACCATAGACAGTGTGAAGGTGTCCTACCGTGTTTTCCCTTATCTGCTTCAGCACAATGCTTATCATTACCGTTACGATAGTATAGCCAAGTACATGGTGGTGTCTCCCTTTTATGTTCGCCATAAAAATGACGACGATCCCACTCAGATGAGTTTTGGTAACATTACCTATAATGGCAGCTTTGGCAGATCTCTTTCTTTTGGTAATAATCAGGATGCCGTAGTAAACTCTTCCCTCAACCTGCAGATTAATGGGTATTTGGGGGACAGCATTCAATTGTCTGCTGCTATCACGGATAATAATGTCCCCATACAACCGGATGGGACCACCCAGCAACTCAATGAGTTTGATAAAGTATATATACAATTCAGGAAAAAGGGTTGGCAGGTAGCGCTCGGTGATATTGATATCAGGCGCAATGAAGGAAGCTATTATAGTTTCTTCAAGCGACTCCAAGGTATATCGGTGGAAGACGATACCCGCTTTGGTAAGGAAGGGCATAATCATGCGATCTTCAGTGGCGCTGTGTCCAAAGGGATTTTTGCGGTTAATGTATTTCAGGGACAAGAGGGGAATCAGGGACCTTATCCCCTTCAGGGCAACAACAATGAAACATATTTTGTTGTGCTGGCCGGTACAGAAAAAGTGTTTATTGATGGGGTGCAAATGCAGAGGGGTGAAGATCAGGACTATACCATCAATTACAATACAGCAGAGGTGACTTTCACCGCAAAGCGAATGATCTCTAAAGATCAGCGCATCCAGGTAGAATTTGAATACGCCAACCAGAACTACCTGAACTCCCAATTCATTGTGGGAGATGACCTGGATGTGAACAAGCGTTTACGTGTTAACCTCAACTACTATTACAGCGCTGATGCCAAAAACAGCCCCCTCAACCAGGTACTGACCGATGCGCAGAAACAATTTTTAGCCAACCTGGGAGATAGCGTACAAAGGGCCTATTATCCCAGCGCCACCCAGGATACGTTTAGCGCTTCCGCGGTTATGTACGCCATGAGGGATAGCCTGGTGAATGGCGTGCTCTATGATTCTGTATTTGTGTATTCTACCAATCCTGATTCTGCCATATATAGTGTAGCCTTTACCGATATGGGGGTTGGTAATGGGAATTACATACTGGCAGGAACGTCCGCTACTGGTAACGTGTATCAATGGTCTCCGCCGGTAGGTGGCGTAAAAACAGGAGAATTTCAACCCGTAGTGTTGTTGGTGGCTCCACAAAAACAACAAATGTTATCGGTTGGTTCTGTCTATCAATTGGATCGATATACGAAACTTATTGGGGAATGGGCCCTCAGTGATTATAACCCTAACACCTTTGCCGTGGGCAAGGTGAGTCAGGTGGGGATGGCGGGTAAAGTAGGTATGACCAGGGACCAAGCCCTGGATTCGGGGAAGGTGCTATCCACCAATGTATCCATGGAATGGGTCTCGCAGGCGTTCAAGCCCATTGAGCGTTTACGTAGTCCTGAGTTCTACAGGGATTGGGGGTTGCCGCTGGTGGTGGATCAGGAGAATGAACGCTTAGGCATGGCTGGTATTGGGATTGCTGGGAGATATGGAGGCATCCGTTATGATTGGGCTTACTTTACCAGGGGCCTCTATTTCTCCGGTGAACAAAACAAACTAACCCAGACCTGGAAACGATACGGATGGCAGTGGAGGGCACAACTGAGCCTGACTACTTTCGATAGTGCCTACAACAGGGGTACTTACCTGAAGCCTTCTTTTGAACTGGACAAGTCTCTTCCCGATTTAGGAAAAGTAACCGTGGGAGCCAAGTATGACCTGGAAAGCGATGTGATCAACAACCGCTTTGCAGATTCTCTGGAAGGTACTAGCTACGCCTTTGATACCTGGCAGTTTTTCCTGAAGTCACCGGAAGGAAAGAGGAAATGGGGTCTTTCCTATGCCGTACGAAGGGATAAATTGCCCATCGGCAAATACATGGATACGGAGGACGAGAGTAAAACCATCAACGGATATTGGGAGTGGACAGCCAACGTTCACCATCAGATAAAAATCAATGCAACTTACAGGGAGTTGGATGTGTCAGCTACCAAAATCAGTACCCTGCTTCCCGAAAACTCTATTTTGGGAAGAGCGGAGTACCTGACCAACCTATGGAAGGGTGCATTAACAGGAAACTTATTGTATGAACTGGGTGCCGGTCAGGAACAGCAACGCCAATATACGTACGTGCAGGTGCCTGCTGGTCAGGGACAATATGAGTGGATAGACTATAATCATGATGGGATAGCTGAAGTAAATGAGTTCGTGGTAGCCCAATTTCAGGATCAGGCAGACTATATTAAGGTCTATCAACCCACTGGTAATTATGTGAAGGCCGACTATACAACCCTCAATTATAGTTTGACTTTAAACCCTTCCATGATCTGGAGGAATTCCAAAACGGCTACGCCTGCGGAGAAGTTTTTGTCCAAATTCATGAGTCAATCCAGTATGCAGGTTAACAAAAAGGTTATCTCCAACGACGCCATCAACTGGAACCCTTTCTCCGGAAATGCCACCGATACCGCTTTGCTTAGCCTGAGTGAGGTAATCAGCAATGCGCTATTTTTTAATAAACTCAGCCCGGTTTGGGGCCTGGATTTTACCCATAGCATCAACAGCAATAAAGCCTACCTGACCTATGGAGCGCAATCTCAAAGGTTGAGGGACCTGGGCTTCCGTCTGCGCTGGAATTTATCCAAGAACTATGCGATTAATGTGGCTAATAAGTTCGATATAAATAGCATGCTAACCCCTGCTTTTTCGAACCAGAATTATGAGATCCATGCATTTCAAACGGAGCCCCAGCTCAGTTATATCAAGGGAACGAAATACCGGTTGACGGTGGGGTGCAGGTATCTTCAGCAAGAGGATGCTCCTGAATGGGGTGGGGAACATTCGGTGAGTAAGGTACTTACCTTGGACACGAAGTATAACGTGGTTTCGAACACTTCTATCTCCGGCCATTTTGAAGTAAATGGCATTACGTTTACCGGAACAGATCAAACGACAACGGTGGCCTATACGATGCTCCAGGGGTTGACGCCTGGTACCAACTATGTATGGAGTATTAACTTTACGAAGCGATTGTTGAGCAATATAGAAGTAACCCTCACCTATGATGGGCGCAAGCCAGGGGAGGGCACTACGGTGAATACCGGCAGGGCCTCGATTCGGGCTTTGTTTTAGGCGTCCCTGATCCCCTTGGGCGCTAACCGTATGGGAGGGCGGTTAGTTTTTGTACATTTGTATATGGCCTTCCTGGATACCATTAAGCAAATTGAGCATCTTCAGCAAATGATTTCGGCCTCGGGTACGATGTCGGAAGCCGTCCAGAAGAAGATTATCTATAAGTTCAGGTTAGAGTGGAATTACACTTCCAATAACCTGGAGGGGAATAGTTTGACCCGTATGGAAACCAGAAGTGTCATGATTGGCAATGTAACTGTGGAGGGAAAGCCAATCAGGGATATCATGGAAATGAAAGGACATGATGAGGTCATTACCAAAATCTTAAAGCTGGGCCAGGGAGAACAAAGCATTTCCGAAAAGTTCATAAAAGAGATCCACACTGGGATCATGTATGAAGACGATCCTGAGAAAAGGGCATTGATCGGTAAGTGGAAGAATAAACCCAATTACCTCCTTAACTATCGAGGTGAGCGGATTGATTTTGCCACTCCGGAAGAGGTCCCGGAAAAGATGCATGCATTGGTCAATTGGGTAAATGCAGAGGCTGATAAGATCAGACGGAATGCCAAGCATGCACTTCACCCAATTCAATTGGCCTTCAGGTTTCACCTGGATTACGTCACCATCCACCCTTTTTATGATGGAAATGGTCGTACAGCCCGCATTTTCACCAACCTGATCCTAATATCCTTCGGATACCCTCCCCTATATATTAAGCCGGAAGAAAAGGAAGCATATAGCGGTTACCTGGCGGATGTGCAGGTATATGGAGGCGAGCCGGACTTGTTCTACGAATTTATGGGTCAAGCCCTGCTTCGGTCTGAGCAGATTGTCTTGGATGCCATAGAAGGCAAGGAAATTGAGGAACCTGAGGATGTGTTTAAGGAGATTGAGATGTGGAAGGTCATGTTGGGAAAAGAAGAAATCTTGCCTCGAACGGATGAAAGAATTAGGGAGATTTATAATTTATCATTGGCGGACTTTCTAAATGAGTATCGGGATAAAATGAAATCGTCATTTGAAGGTCTATTTCTTGATTGGAGTGTGACTGAGTTAGTCAATAGAATGCCTCGTTCAATAAGCAGCATCCTAGGTTACCAAGAATTTAATAAAGTGGTCAGTGAAGCTATCAATGACATATTTGAATTAGAAATGGACGTTTCCATGAATGGATTTAGAAAAGCGCATTTGAATTCATTCAACCAATTAGCCCAATTGAAAATTTACTTTGACCCCTATCAGTATAGTATAACAAGTCTCACTGTAAAAAAATTGTCCAAAACGTATAATGAATTACTAACTGAAGAGGAAAAGAAATCTATAATCAGGGAAGATGTCAAGCACATTTTTGAAAATATAAAGAAGTCATATATCCCCAACGGCCACTAAGACAGATTTAAATAATAAAAGCCTGGAACGTATTCCAGGCTTTTATGCGGTGTTGCCCATAGGTTAATTAGCAGCTTGAAGGAAAGGGTAGGACTATCCGAAGATGCCACCTTTTCTCAAGGATACAGAGCCAGCTCCAATTTTGAATCCGTTATTATAGATTTCAATTTTGTATTCCCCTTTCTGGAATTTGCTGTTTTGTTTCCAGGTTACTTCCACGGGTAAAACCTGTCCTTGAACATAGTCGACGGATTTCTTAATGGTAAATACTTTGTCACCGGTATCACGGGTAGTGAAGGTGCCGGAACCTAAAGCCTGTACAGAGATGGGTGTACCAGAGGGATCTGTTACACAGATATAAAGGTCTTTGCTGCCGCTCTGAGCGATGCGGTTTTCATCCAGTTGGAAGGAAACTTTAAGTGCATTGGCTTTCTTTGCACTGGTGGTTTCTTTTTCCTTGCCGTTTTCCTTTTCGTCGTATGCGGCAATGGCGATGTTAGAGGCATGCAGGGTAGAACCTACATCTTCCAGGTTATTTTTAACCACATTAACCGAATCGTAGTTCTTCTGTACGGCATCCCTTTGCTGGGTTACCTGCGCTTTTTCCTGGGTTAACTGAAGGTTTTCGCCTTTCAGTTTTTCGATTTCTGCAATGTAACCATCAATCTGTCCATTTAATTGGGCGATCAGGTTACGAGCTTCAGCCAGTTCTTGGGCTGTAGCGTGTTCCTTGTGTATGATGGCGTTGATCCTGGACTTCATGCCTGTAATCTGTGCATCGTCTTTTTTCAGCAGGCTGTCCAACTTTGCATTTTTGCCGGTCATTTCATCCAACCGGGCATTGGCTTCATTGAACTGTTCCTGAATGGCGCTCTTGGAAGAGTCGGCCTGGAAAAGCTGGGCTTGAGTCTGAGTCCTCTCCTCACTTACTTTGGATTTATCGTAAATGATGTAAGCCCAAGTGCCCAAGAGAGCAACAAGCCCCAATGTGTATATGAGGGCGCGATTGTCCTTTTTATTCTTAGGCTGTTGAGGTTGAGGAGTGGCAGAGGGGGCGTTTGAGTACGTCATAACCGTAGATTTTAATTGAGCAAAATTTGAATTTTCTATTTATTATTGGAAATTATTCTTTATGAATGATCGATGCCTTATTTATTGATATTGAGACTGTTCCTGCCCAACCGACCCTAGAACTTCTCGACCCTGGCTGGCAATCGCTCTGGACTGCAAGAATTTCCAAAACCATGCCAGAAATGGTTGAACCTGAAATGGCCTACCGGCAAAAGGCTGGAATAATGGCTGAGTTCGGGCGCATCGTATGCATTGCCAGCGGCTATTTTTCTGAGGACAAAACCAGTGGAAAAACATTGTTTAAAGTAAGGGCTGTAGCGGGGGAAGACGAAACAGCACTCCTTAAGGAATGGGTTGGAATGGTGGATAAATTTTATGCGCTTTTCCCTGCTTTCCGGTTTGTCGGACATAATATTAAAGAATTTGATATTCCCTATATATGCAGAAGATTAATGGCATTGGGCCTTCCTTTACCTAAATATTTACAGATCAGCGGGATGAAACCCTGGGAAACCAATTTGGTGGATACCATGCACCAATGGCGGTTTGGGGATACCCGTCACTCCATTTCTCTCAACTTATTAGCCCACGTCCTGAACATCCCTACGCCAAAAGACGATATCGACGGATCCCAGGTACAGGAGGTATTCTATAAGGAAAAGAACCTGGACCGGATTAAAAAATATTGTGTGAAGGATGTCGTTACCGTGGCCAGGGTAATGCAACGATTCCGAGGACAGGCGATTGTAGGAGCGGATGAAGTAGTCGTAGTGGATTAATCATACATTTGCCCGCATGAGCGCAGCCAAGATCATAGGTGACTGGAAAAAGAAACTGTTCAAGCCCGTATACTGGCTGGAAGGGGAGGAAGAGTATTTCATCGACGAGGTAGTGAACTATGCGGAAAACCATATCCTCAATGAGGCGGAAGCGGGCTTCAATCTTACCGTATTTTATGGAAAGGATGCCGACTGGGCTGCGGTGATCAATGCTTGCAGGCGCTACCCCATGTTCGCCGAAAGGCAGGTAGTGGTGCTCAAAGAAGCCCAGCAGATGAGGGACATAGAGAAGTTGGAGGCCTATATAGAGAATCCCTTAACCTCTACCGTATTCGTGGTATCCTATAAGGACAAAAAGGTAGATGGTCGGAGCCGCTTGGCCAAGGTGCTGAAAGAAAAAGGGGAGCTCCTGAGCACCAAAAAATTATATGAGAACCAGTTGCCCGAATGGGCCATGGAAATTGTCCGCCAGAAGGGATTTGCCATCACGCCCAAAGCCTTGACCTTGTTGGTGGAGCATATAGGTAATGATTTGACCAGGATTGCTTCAGAAATAGACAAGCTATCCGTAAATATCCAGCACCGCCAGGAGATCAACGAGGACGATATTGAGACCTATGTAGGTATCTCCAAGGAATACAATGTCTTCGAACTCCAAAACGCACTGGCGAGAAAGGACCTGGCTACCTGTTTGCGCATCATTCAGTACTTTGACGCCAACCCCAAAGCGGGGCCAATTCAAATGGTACTCCCAGCCTTGTATAACTTCTTTGCCAAAGTTTATCAACTCTTCGGGCTCAGTGGTGTCTCCGACAAGGACGTAGCCACGGCCCTGGGGGTAAACCCCTTCTTCCTGAAGGACTACCGGAGTGCCGCCAGGCTCTACCAGTATGAGGGCATTGAACGCATTTTATTGTTATTGCATGTATACAACCTCAAAAGCCTTGGAATCGGCAGTCCTGGCTATTCGGATGCTTCCTTGTTGAAAGAAATGACCTATAGGATGACGGCCTGACAGGACAGCTAAATTGTTGGGGGCTCCCCCAAAATCTGTTATCTTCGCAGCCGAAAACAATAGTATTGCATGGCGTTGATCAAATCGATCTCTGGAATCAGGGGAACTATTGGTGGCAAACCTGGAGAAACACTCTCACCCCTTGATGTAGTTAAGTTTACCGCTGCATACGGTACCCTGCTCCTGGAGCAAACGCCCAACAACCGTAAGGTGGTTATTGGAAGGGATGGTCGTATCAGTGGAGAATTGGTACGCAACCTGGTTGTTTCCACCCTGAATGCATTAGGCTTAGACGTTGTTGATTTAGGATTGAGCACTACGCCTACCGTTGAAATGGCCGTCGTTTGGGAAAAAGCTGCCGGAGGGATTATCCTTACCGCCAGCCATAATCCTAAGGAATGGAACGCTTTGAAGTTGCTCAACCATGAAGGGGAGTTCATCAGTGCAGAAGCCGGAGCCAAGGTGCTGGAAATGGCCGATAAAGAGGCCTTTACCTTTGTTGGTGTGGACAAGTTGGGCTCTTATCGTATGGATGATACCTATATGCAGCGTCATATCGATGCCATTGTGAACTATGAACTGGTAGATGTTAAGGCCATACACAAGAAGAATTTCAGGGTGGTGGTTGATGGGATCAATAGTACGGGTGCTGTATTTGTACCCGCATTGTTGAAGGCTTTGGGTGTGGAAGACATTATAGTACTCAATGAAACCGTGAACGGTAAATTTGCGCATAACCCCGAACCCCTGCCTGAAAATCTTTCGCAGTTATCCGGAGAAGTGAATAAGCACAAAGCTGACCTGGGTATTGTGGTGGATCCTGATGTGGATCGCCTCTGCTTTGTAAGCGAGGATGGCAGTATGTTCGGAGAAGAATATACCCTTGTGGCTATTGCCGACTATGTACTGGGGAAACGTCCAGGAAATACGGTTTCCAACATGAGCTCTACCAAAGCCCTTAAGGAAATCACCCAAAAGCATGGAGGCCAATATTTCCCCAGCGCGGTGGGAGAAGTCAATGTGGTCAAAAAAATGAAAGAGGTGGGTGCGGTGATCGGAGGAGAAGGCAATGGGGGAATCATTGTTCCTGATCTGCACTATGGCAGGGATGCATTGATAGGCATCGGGCTTTTCCTTAGCCATTTGGCACACCATAAAAAGAGTATCCGCAATCTGAGGACTTTATACCCTGACTATTTTATTTCAAAAAATAAGATTGAGTTGGCGCCCAATGTGGACACCACCGCCCTCTTCCACAAAATCGGGAATAAGTATAAGAACAATCCCGTCAATACGGAGGACGGTCTGAAAATCGAATTTGAAAACGATTGGGTACACCTCAGACCCTCCAACACCGAACCCATTATCCGCATCTACGCGGAGAGTGATTTTGAAACGAAGGCCAACAACATCGCGCAGCGGCTGATGCAGGACATTCGTGAGGCTATGTCCGGTGACGCTTTTCCCAATTAAATTTTTTTACCCTGATGAGCACGAGCAATTCCAGGATCTATTTTGACAATGCTGCTACTACCGCTTTGGACGCTGAAGTGTTGGACGCCATGATGCCCTATTTGACCGATAAGTTCGGCAACCCTTCCTCCATTTATTCCTACGGGAGGGAAAGCAGGCTGGCTATAGAAAATGCGCGTAAATCCGTTGCAAAGATTTTAAATGCGCATCCTGCTGAAATATTCTTTACCAGCGGCGGAACGGAAAGCAGCAATACAGCTATTACCGCTTCGGTCAGAGACCTGGGTTGCACGCAGATCATCACTTCTCCCATAGAGCACCACGCTACGCTGCATACGGTGGAACACCTGGCATGCAGGGGTGAAGCTACATTGAACTATGTTCAATTACTTAGCGACGGCCATGTTGACCTTGACCACCTGGAGCAATTGTTATCTGAGCATGATGGAAAGACCCTGGTTACGCTGATGCACGCCAACAATGAGGTGGGTAACCTCCTCGACCTTCATGCCGTTGGAGAAATGTGCAAAAAGTATGGAGCCATATTCCATTCGGATACCGTACAAACCGTTGGCCATTATCCCCTTGACCTCCGTGCGGCCCCCGTACATTTTATCTCTGCGGCCAGCCATAAATTCCATGGACCCAAAGGTGTAGGCATCCTCTACATTAACGAGAATGTCAAGATCAAACCCATGATTAATGGGGGCTCCCAGGAGAGGAACATGAGGGCAGGTACGGAAAACCTGTATGGTATCGTAGGTTTTGCCAAAGCCCTAGAACTCGCCACTGCCCGTTTCGCATCCGACAGTGCATATATCAGGGATCTGAAGATGTACATGAAGGATCAGGTTGCCCAGGCTATCCCGGAAGTTACCTTCAACGGGGACGTCGATGGGCGCAGTCTTTATACAGTACTCAGTGTTTCCTTCCCTAAAACGGAAAAGTCAGAAATGATCCTCTTCAACCTGGATATACAGAACATTTGTGTCAGCGGTGGTTCTGCCTGTACTTCAGGCGCCGATCAAGGGTCTCATGTGATCCGGGCCATCAACCACAATCCAAACCAGGTTACCGTAAGGTTCTCCTTTTCCAGGTACAACACCAAAGAAGAAGTAGACCAGGTAGTCTCCAAGTTAAAGGACATGATTTAAGCTTCGTAGAAACTCAAATGCCTGATCAACTCCACTGGCAATTTCGGCAGCTTCCGCCGTTCAATCAAGAAGGTCGATAGCCCTGCCAGGTCTTTATAAACAAAGTGCCGGCTTAAAGCCCCTTCCAGGTAACCAGCCCCGCTGGTATTACCAGTGCCCACGCGCATACCGATCATGCGCCTGACCATGCTCAAGTGTTTGTGTCTCCATCCGGCCATCCAATGGTCTATCTCAATGAGGCTATCCAGAATTTGATACCCTGTCTGGAAATAAGGGAAATCCCTGTACAACATGATGAATAGGGCGGCCCTCATGGC
The DNA here is from genome assembly GCA_903970475.1 of Beijerinckiaceae bacterium. Lineage (GTDB taxonomy): Bacteria > Bacteroidota > Bacteroidia > Chitinophagales > Chitinophagaceae > Dinghuibacter. The sequence goes on along the minus strand of CAJCIQ010000071.1, from coordinate 5,282 downwards.
TGCCGGAGAAAGGTGGGTATGTAAGGCATGCTTGTCTTCTTCCGTCATCCCTTCAGAAGGCTCCCTGAAAAATATCCACTTGAAATCGTTTATTTTCTTGCTTTCCCTTTCTGTAAGGCTTTCCTGATATAAGGCGGTATACTCTTTCCAGAATGGATGTTCCCATTCTGATGCTACCGGGTCAATGCCCCAATACTGCGGATTGAAAAAGGGCATGCGTTCCAGCCAGCGGTTTACCTGTATCAGCAGGCTTTCTACACCTTCGGTATGATTAAGGGTTTGGTAATCCTTCGGTGTGAATCCACCTTCATTGGTCCTTTTATAATATCCCTGCTGATGCCTGTCATCCATACTCAGGCCCAGACGAGCTTCTATCAGCCTGAATTGAAGGCTCTGAAACCCGGATGCAGGTGTAAGCAGGTTACGGAACGCCAAGAAATCAAGGGGCGTCATCGTGTCCAGAATGCTCACTTGTTGATTGAGCAATTCCAGGATCCGGATGATGCGATTGAGCCTATGTCTTACCAGGTTGAGGTCTTCCGCATTATCATTGATATGGGTTTTGCCAAATACCCCCTGTATATAATCTAATTCGAACAGTATTTGTTTGAACCAAAGTTCATAGGCCTGGTGAATGATGATAAACAGCGTTTCATCATGGGCAGGCTTCATCCCTGCTTGCGCACTCAGGGGATGTTGACTGTCCAGAATTTTATCCAGTCCCAGGTAATCCTGATAATAAACTGACATAGCGTATGATTTAGGAATCGTTTGAATGTAATTGATGCAAGGTGGGGCTTAGGGTAGGATAGAGTTGCTGATATATCCTGAAATAGCTTTGATAGGCCTGATGAATCTCTGTTCGCGGGTACACTGTTTTTTCCCTCTTAAACATTTGACTTACCTGACCTATATCGTAAATCGTATGGGTCGCCAGCATAGCTAAAATAATGGCCCCTGTTGCGGAAGCATCCGCGTCTTCGCTAAGGGTAACAGGCTTTCCAAACAGGTCAGCCATTTGCTGGACCCAGGCAAGACTTTGGGTAAAACCACCGCTGACGTAGATATGGGCAATAGGATGCTGGTTGTTCATCAACTGATGTATCTCATAGAGCGCATAGCTGATCCCTTCTGTAGCAGATCTGATTAGATGAGCCCGCTGATGGTAGCCCCTTAGTCCAACAAAAGCGCCGCTGGTTTCCGCATCCCAGACCGGCGCCCTTTCTCCGTAGATATAGGGCAAAAATATAAGGCCTCCGGAACCGGGTGCTATTTGAAATGCCTCTGCCAAAAGCCCTTTTAATGGAAGGGCTTCATCGAACATTTTGTGCAACCAGTCCAGCACATTACCTCCGTTATTGATGGCGCCTCCACGCACATACAGCCCCTCCATCAGGAGGTATTGAAACAACCTTCCTTCAGGGTCCGGTTCCCAGCCAGGGCTTGTCACCCGGAGCGCCCCACTGGTACCTATGGTAAGGGAGGCATCTCCAGGAAGGATAACCCCAGAACCCAGGTTGGCCAAACATCCATCGGCCCCACCGATGATTAAAGGTGTGCCTGGTGGTAGGCCCTGGATGGAGATAAGGGGGTTAGATCTGGAGAAAAACACAGGCCTGGGTTCAGATAGCTGGATGCTTTCTATACCTGCTTCAGTTAACGCGAGCGCTGACCATTGCAGGGCCTGGGTATCAAAGAGCCCGGTAGCCGAAGCCATGGAATGGTCTATTTCATAGACCCCAAATAATTTGAACCAAATATATTCTTTGATGGATATATACTTAAGCGCCCTGGATGCCAGCTCAGGCTGGGTTCTGGTGATCCAGCGCAGTTTGCACAAGGGAGACATAGGATGAATGGGTGTACCTGTAATCCTATACAATTCTTTAGCGGAATGACTGTCCTTAAAGGTTCTGGTGAGTTCGGCCGCCCTTGTGTCTGCCCAGGTGATCAGTGCGGTCAAGGGGCGATCTTCCAGGTCCATGGCCATGAGCCCATGCATGGCTGCACTAAAAGAGACGGCTTTAAGTGAATGAACATCTTCAATTTGTTGCAATAGGTCTTCCAGTGCGTGGAGCGTAGATTGATAGATGACTTCTGGGTCTATCTCATATGCTCCGTGCTGATCCGTATGGGCAGGATAGGCATGTTGGCTTACCCCTAAGGATTGGCCCTGAACCCCCATGGCCAGGGCTTTCACTGAAGAAGTACCTATGTCAATTCCCACGAAATAATCCATGACCGTATGCTTACGGGGCCGAAAGTAAGCAAATACTTTGGATGGGGAGAAACAGAGCTGGAGGCTTATGGTACACATGTTAATGAATAGTAAATGAACTTAATTTCAGATCAGTTCACTACGTGTATCTCGTATTTATGTATACTTTTGTTCCGCTTACTTCTGGAATGCTGGTCGAATACCCACTTTTTACGGAAGAAAGACAACCCAGATTGAGATTGATAAACGGGCGGTAAGCACCTGCCTTTTAAGAGATACCCTATCAATGAAAACCTTATCCTTAGTAACTGCTGTTTTAGGCTTTATAGTACTTGGACTGTCTGAACGTGCCTACGCACAATGTACCGTAGCTTCTCCACCCTACGCTTCCAATACCACTGCCTGTAGTTCGCCGGGCGTAATCCCCATGTCGGCACTTACCACAACGGTAAGCGCGGGTAGCTATTCGGAGAGCGGATCACTGACCCTTTCCGGTTTTTCCGATGGTGGAAGTGCGGTGATTTATGTCTGCGGTAGCCTAACCCTAAACAACCCTTCCCTGAATGGAACCAACGCTACTTTTGTGATTGAATCCGGGGGATCGCTGACCATTTCCAGCGCCGGAACCATCAATACGAAAATTGTCAACTACGGAACGACTACATTTACCGCCGCCAGCAAATGGACGGTAACCACCATGAATAACGAGATCTGGAACTATGGCAATCTCAGCACCAATGGGTCAATGACATTGAATGGGTCAGGCGCCGATTACAATGCCTTATCCACTTCCAATTGGATCGTATCCGGAGACCTTGTAGCCAATGTACCCATCACCAATAATGGGAACATGACGGTTGGTGGAGAATTGACTTATAATGGCTCTTCCAGCCTGAGTCTGGGAGGGGGATCCAATATTCAGATGGACAGTTTGTACATGGATGGTAGTGCCAATTCCACCACTGTATGTCCTGCCCCTGGTTATTCAAAAGCCGGATTGACCATTTCCGATTATTATAATTCCAACTATAATTCTCTGACCAGCACCTCCAGTCTTGTATTCTGTGCAGGATCCGGTATAAATACACTGGGCGGTGGTGCTAATATAGGGAGCGCCACCTTAGAGCCCAATTGTACCTCTCCCATCTTACCGGTGATCTTATTGTCTTTCGACGCCCAAACGGGATATAACAATCAGTGCACCCTGACCTGGGCCACGGCCATGGAAACAAGCGTAAAAGGATTTACCATACAAACCAGCACGGATGGGGTCGTATTCAGTGATCTAATGGATGTGGATGCCCATGGGGACCCCTCTCAATATACTGTTCAAACCACCCTCACAGATAAAACCTACTTCAGGCTCCGCATAGACAATGCCGATGGCAGCTATGATTATTCGCCTGTGGTCATGGCCGATTACCTGGGAGACCAATCGACAGCGCAGTATTCACTGCTGGCCAGGCCCAATTGTGTTACCAATAATGCCTTATTGATATGGGCTACCATGACCACTCCACAGAATGGAGATCTGGTGGTGGTGGATATGATGGGTAGGGTAGTGCTCAAAGAGACCGTAAGCCTGGGGGCTGGGACGACCAGCCAGGCAATCCTGCTACCCAATCTCGCGTCGGGCATGTATCGCCTACTGTTCATGGGAAGTCAGGTGAAAATAAACCCGGTTCCGTTTACGGTGATACACTAACGCTCGTTCCCATCTTCACAATCCTCGTCCTCGCAATTCTTGGTTTCCGTTTCGAGCGTAGCGTGTTGGATATTGAGGTGTTCCAACTCGTGTTTAAACTTGTTTTTCAACTGAATCAACTGAACATCATCCATCCCCTTTTCGGTAACGATATGGGCGGTAAGGGCATTGGTGGTCGTACTCATAGCCCAGATATGAATATGATGTATGTCCTTGATGCCTTTGAGGCGAAGGGCGGACTTGCGTACCTTTTCCAGGTCTATTCCCGGAGGTACCCCGTCCATGGACAAACGAAGACTGTCTTTGAGCAGGCTCCAGGTTCCCCATACGATAATGATCATAATGGCAAGACTGATGGCTGAATCCAGCCAATACCATCCTGTATAAAGGATGATAAATCCCGCAACCACCACACCGAAGGAAACCAGGGCATCGGAAAGCATATGCAGGTAAGCCCCCTTCATATTCAGTTCTTTATCCTTGCCCTTATTGAACAACCAGGCGGTAAATCCATTAACGGCAATGCCAATAGCAGCTACCAACGCCATCATACCCCCTTGTATAGGTTGAGGGTGCATCAGCCGCTGAAAGGCTTCATAACCAATCACCCCTACGGCAATCAATAATAGAATGGCATTGGCCAAAGAGGCCAGAATGGTGCTTTTTCTATATCCATAAGTGTAGCGTTGGTTGGACTTTACTTTTGCCAGACTGAAGGCCAGCAGGGAAAGCCCAAGACTGGCTGCGTCTCCAAGGTTATGCCAGGCATCGGCCACCAGGGCCAGGGAATGGGCCATAAAACCGACAATCAGCTCAACGACTACAAAGGACACGTTCAGGATGATCCCCCAGATAAAAGCCGTTCCTGCTTTGTCCAGGTCTACTTCGTGGTGATGGTGGTGTCCCAGGTGAAAGCCATGGTCGTGGTCATGAGAATGGCCGTGGGCGTGTCCGTGGGCATGTGCATGATCATGGGAATGTCCGTGGTCGTGGGAGTGGTCGTGCGAATGATCATGTGTGTGATCATGGTCATGCGTATGGACGTGCTGGTGATCGTGGTCATGTTCATGGGAATGATCTTGGCCATGTTCGTGCGTATGGACCTGATCGTGGTCATGTTCATGAGCGTGATCGTGCTCGTTGGGTAGCGTATCGTTATGCATTTGACTATTGGGGTTACCCCATAGGCTTATGCACGGTCTCCATCTCTTCTTCAACATGAATGGGATAGTTGGGGCGTGTATATATCAGCCTCAGGGAATTATCAAAGGTAATATACTTATAACCCCAGTTAATGAAGACCAGCATACGATTTTTGAAACCCATTAGCAAAAATAGGTGCACAGACATCCAGGTAAG
>CAJCIQ010000070.1 GCA_903970475.1 Beijerinckiaceae bacterium | reverse complement strand
GTCGGAAAAACCGTTGCCTCTATCTATGGACCTGTTCCTCCCATGGAAAATGGCCATGTGGTGGTAGATGCTTCTACCGGTTACCCTTCCCAGAATCTGGCACCCCTGGATAAGTTTGGTAACCCCAAAGCCTTTTACGGTAATGGATTGTACGATTATATGATGGGATGGACCAATACCTTTAGTTACAAGCAATGGACCTTGACGGCTTCTCTGGATTTCCGTTATGGTGGTGTCATGTATAGCGAAACGGCCGATATGATGCTGTTCACCGGAAATGGGATTCTCACCACTTATAATGATCGCAAACCCTTCATTATTCCTGGTTCCGTCAATGCCTATACCGACGCCTCTGGAAAAACGGCTTACGCCCCCAATCATACCTATGTCGGTAACAATGGTGGTATAGAAGGGGATTATACCTTTGGCTATTATTATCCTTCCCAAAACCAGGGCAGTGCCTCTCAGATGAGGGTTATCGACAGGTCCTTCCTCAAACTCAGGGATATCAACCTTTCTTATAGCCTGCCTATGGCCTGGGCTGCCAAAGTGAAGGCCAGCAATGCTTCTTTAGGGGTTTACGGACGTAACTTCCTGCTATGGACACCGAAGGATAACGTGTATGTGGATCCCGAAGCCAGCAACCTGGGAAATGACATTGCTTCCCAGTTAGGCGAATTTGCCACGGCTCCCCTGACGAAAGAATATGGTATCATCTTAAAAATAGGCTTCTAAATTGTAGAACATATGAAAATGATAAATCAACATAAACATATATGGGCGAGCATGGGGCTGGCATCCGTCTTATTGATGGGCGCTGGTTGTAAGAAGGTATTAGATATCAATCAGAATCCCAGTGTGCCTTCAGCGGATGCGGCTACACCAGCGGTCATTTTTCCCGTTGGCGTACTAGCCACCACAGGTTATATCGGGGGAGATGTCGAACTCATCGGGGGCATGTGGTCTCAATATTTCACCCAAAGCGCCCTGGCCCAGCAATACACGGATATTGATTCCTATAACATGCCCAATACAGATGGTACCGTCAATGGTCCCTGGGACAACTTGTTCCCTCAGGCTTTGACCAACTACGAACTCGTCATCCAAAAGGCTCAGGCTAACCAGGACTGGACCTATAACCTGTTGGGTACGGTCATGAAATGCTATACGGCCGAAGTAATGGCAGACCTCTGGGACAAAATGCCTTATTCCCAGGCATTACAGGGGCAAACGGAGCTCAATCCTCAATTCGATAGCGGGCAAACCATCTATCGGTTGATGATAGACAGTCTGGAGTCTGCCAAGGCCAAAGACTTTACGGCTCAGACCAATTCCACGCCCAATAGCAACCAGGATCCTGTTTTTGGTAACAACGCCGGTACTCAAATCGCCAATTGGACTGCCTTTGCCAATACACTGGAATTGAAGATGTACCTGCGCATGGTGAATGCCAATCCGACCCTGGCTCAGCAAGGGGTAACCAAACTGCTGAACAGCAACGCCCCTTTTCTCACGGAGGATGCCGCCTTTACCAATTTTACCAATAATCCCGGCTTGGAGAATCCCTTTTATGAACAAAATATCAGGGAGCTTAATACCAATTCTAACCTGAGGGCAAGTACTACCCTGGTGAGCTGGTTTGAAGCCAATAACGATTCCAGGATCACCTATTGGTTTGGGTCTACCACTCCGAATTCCATCAACCAGGGAGATTATCACGGAGCCAACCCAGCTTATCTGACTGCGGCAATATTCTTTCAAAGTCCAACAGATCCGGTAGAGTATATTTCCCTGGCAGAATCTTACTTTTTGCAGGCGGAGGCCGCTGTCCGGTATAACGGCGGTGCGAATGCAAAAGCGCTGTATGAAGCGGGTGTAACGGCTGCATTTGCTGAAGTAGGACAGGATGCCAGTTCTTATATCGCTCCAGGTGGTGTATATGCATGGGGTAGTGAAGTGGAAGGCGGTAAAACCCTGACGCCCATTCAGCAGATCATGCGCCAGAAATGGGCTTCTTTAATTTATGGATGTCACGGGATTGAAGCCTGGTTTGATATGAACAGGACCGGATTCCCACAACAAAGCCCTGTTTACTCAACGGATCCCAGCTATATCCCTGGGCAGATTGTCATTGCTAAGAACACTGTTCTGACAGCAGGAGACCTTCCTAAACGCTTGGTCTATCCTTATGATGAACTATCCCGTAATACGAATGCCCCAGCCGTAGTGCCCATGACTACGCCGGTATGGTGGGCCATCCAATAAGGGCTATATTCGATCTTTAGCATCTTTAAATTATTCATATGTATAACAAGTTAATAGTAATACTTATCATAGCGGCGGCCTTCTCCCTGGGCGGTTGCCGGAAGTTGCCGGATCTTGGAAAAACGGCTACTGTAAATATGTCCCACGGATATTGGGTGACCGCCTATTCGTCCGTAAATGGCCTCGTTTCTGCTACAGCCAGCAATTCCGGCATGTACAACCATGTTTTCTTCAACACCTACAACACCTCTGCCAACACGACAGATTCTATCTGGGTAGATGATATTGGTGCATTGGGTAACCTGAACTCAGCCAACGCAGGATATGATTTTAAAGTAACCGCACCTGCCAATTACACGGCGCTTACTTTTAACTCAAGCGGCTTCCTCACTAATTGGAGTCCAAATAATAGTACTTCCGCTCAGATCGTTAAGGGCGTCATTTTCCCCAAAGGGGGCATATCGCCTACCGGGGTAGCCACGGATAGTATTTATATCCAAGTCGTTTTCCAAGGTAATACCGCCGATACCCTTACGGTGGAAGGTGTAGCCTTCACAGGTTATCCAGGAGATAACTATCCTGCCTTTCCGACAAACTAGGATAAACGCATATTAAGCATAAAAGCCGCTCCATTTTGGAGCGGTTTTTTTTATCTTTTTCTGCAAAAGCTTGCTAAGTTGGATTCCTATAATTATCTTGTTTTTGCGTCAGGGATTTTATCTCCTAACGCTTACCATTTCTTGTTCATCTTGCTCCGAATCTTGCGCTGAATCTATCATTTACCTGCTGTTGCTCATTTAACCGGCTTGTCTTGTCGGGTATCTACTGTTACCTGTATCTGGATAACTCCGGAAAGGATGTTATTGTCCCAATTTGAGCCTGAGCCCCTTGCTACTCCTGACCTGAACTGGCGGACTTGCCCCCCGGTTAGGATTCCTGTTGTCTAAACTTTCAGAGATATGAGAAAAATGTACACCATTCTAGTGGCCCTATGCCTGGTCCTTCAATCGGCATTTGGTCAAACCGTCAACATCCGGGGGAAAGTCCTGGATGACCAGGGAGGGGGCATCCCCTTCGTTTCCATAAAAGTAAAAGGGTCAAGGGGAGGGGTCGTGGCCGATGCCGAAGGAGCCTTTAGCATCAAGGCCAAACCTGGAGATATTTTAATCCTCACTTCGGCGGGATATGAAACCAAAACAGCTGCGGTGCCATCCAATTCCAATGTGATGACTGTGGGTCTGGTCAAAACATCCCAGGAGTTGTCTACTGTGGTTGTAACGGCATTGGGTATCAAACGGGAAGCAAAATCGTTAGGATACGCTACGGCCCAGATTGACAATAAGGATCTGGTGGCCTCTGCCCCTGTGAATTTTGCCAGCGGCATTACCGGTAAGGTATCCGGAATGGAAATTGCCACAACCAACTCTGGCGTTGATCCCGACAATATCAGAATAACGCTCAGGGGTAACCGCTCTTTTCTGGGTAACAATGAACCACTCCTCGTGGTGGATGGGGTCCCGGTAGACATCTCCTATCTTGCCCAGATCAACCCTAGTGACATTGCCTCCGTTAACGTGTTGAAGGGAGCTACTGCGGCTGCCTTATACGGATCTCAGGCAGCCAATGGAGTCATGGTAGTAACTACACGCCAGGGATCCAGAAAGCCTACCATTACCGTGAGTTCTGTATTCACCGTGGATAAGGTTAGCTTCTTCCCTAAGATGCAATATTATAATGGCAGCGCCTCCAGCGAGTACACCGCTACGGACGCCCTTTCCTACGCTAATCCATCTAATGGCCAGAACGGGTATGTCCCATTTGAAAACCAAAGTTTCGCATCTCCTTATGCGGATGGCTCTCCCTTCGGCGGAGATTCAGTGATTTTGGGTGCTCCCGGTCCAAATGGGCAGATACAAAAAGTTCCCTACCGGCCGCTTGTCGATGAATTGAAGGATTTCTGGAATACCGGGAAAACCTATCAGAATGGCATCAGTTATTCCCAGGGAGACGAGAACAGTTCCATTTACCTCTCAGGTGAAAACGTTCAACGCTCTGGCATTACCCCGGAAGACCAGTTTAACAGGACTACCGTCCGTTTTAACGGATCCAAAAGATACGGAGCCTTCAAGGCTACTGGTAACGTGAGCTACGGGGAATCCAACCAGAATGTGGAAGGATACCTCAATGGCATGTACTACCAGGTACAGAATATTGCCACGGATGTGCCCTTTACCAGTTATAACAACATCAACCAGGTATTTTCCGATATCAATACCTATTATAACGCCTATGCCCTTAATCCCTATTGGTATGTTCAAAACGACAGGCATACACAGAACCGGCAGGATCTGGTAGCCAGTGCGGATATGTCCCTGGATGCCACCAAATGGTTGACCCTGGATTACCAATTGGGGATTGCTAACTATGCTTATTATGATTCCTATACGGTGGCAGCCCTGAATTTCAGTGATTATTCCTTCTACATGCAAGGAGCCACGCTGTCTGCAAACGAGTCCTACTTCGTCGGGGATGCCCTTCCTCAAGTGACTACCGACAACGTGACGGACAGGAAAATCTATTCCAATTTCAAGGCCATACTCCATAAGAACATAGGAGACTTCGGGGGTCAGTTGATCCTGGGGAACAATATCAACCAGGAGCGTTACAACTATCTGGCCAACGGATCTACCACCTTGCTCAACATTGGTAACTTCTATAACGTCAATTATAGGGAAGGAACACCTTCTGTCGGTCAAACCTATTTACAAAGCAGGAACTTCGGCAACTATGCCGACCTGACCCTGAACTACAAGAACTGGATATTCCTGCATGCCAGTGGGCGCCAGGACCAGAACTCCGTCCTGGCGGAGAGCAACAGGACCTATTTCTATCCTGGAGTGGATGCCTCTATTGTATTATCTGATGCCATTCCAGAGCTTAAATCTTCCAATGTCATTTCCTTCCTAAAGATCAGGGGTGGAGAAAGTAAAACAGGTAATGTAAGTGCACAGGCTTATGCCATTGAAAACACGGTGAATGTGGCCCCTGGTTTCCCCTTTGGATCTACCGCAGGGTTAACTACCTCCTATACTTTACCCAATGAAAACCTGAAACCGGAGTTCACCAACTCCAGTGAGGGTGGGTTTGATATCGGATTCTGGAAGAACCGCATTGACTTCCAGGGAACCTACTTTTACGAGAAGACCACTAACGAGACCGTTACCATTGGCACCTCCGATGCAACCGGTTACCAGAATTACCTGAGCAATATAGGCCGCATGGATAACAGTGGTATAGAAGCGGATTTGAAAGCCAATCTCCTGAAACTGAGAAACGGGCTTACCTGGGATATCGGCGTGCACTATACGCATTACGCTAATACGGTGAAGAACCTGGGTGGGTCTACGTCCCTGTCTATCCCCAGCTCCGGGCAATCCAATGCCTTTGCGGTCGTAGGCAATGCTTATCCTACCCTGATGCTCAACGATTGGGAAAAGGATCCGCAAGGACAGGTGATCGTCAATGCCAATACAGGATTGCCGGTTAATTCTCCTACACTGGTGAATTTCGGGCCCGCTAACCCCATCAATACCCTGGGGCTGACCACTGCCGTATCCTTCAAGGGCTTTACCTTGACTGCCGTAGCAGAATACAGGGGCGGTAACATGGTCTATAACGGAACCGGTTATTACCTGGATGTGGATGGTCTCAGCCTGCGTTCGGCCATGTTCCAGCATTCCCGCTTTGTATTCCCCAATTCCGCCATCGCCCTGGGGAATGGTAAATACCAGACCAATACCAATATCACCGTTAACGATGGAGGTGTTGGTTTCTGGGGCAACTCCGGATACTTCCCTGAATCCATGTTTGTTACGAGTGCCGCTTTCTGGACCCTGCGCAATGTTTCATTGTCTTATGCTGTCCCCAAAAAGTACCTGCAACACCTCAAGGTTGTTCAGGGTATTACTATAGGTGTAGTAGGTTCCAACCTGCTGTTGTTTGTACCTAAATCCAACCAATGGACAGATCCTGAGTTCAGCGAAGATACTGGGAACTCAACGGGTACCAACAGCATCAGTGAGGCGCCTCCTACCAGGACTTTTGGAGCCAACCTGCAAGTCGTGTTCTAAGGCGCAACAACATCGTGGATTAAAAAAAACATGTCATGAAATTGAATTATAAATTGCTATATATAGGCTGCATTCCCGCTTTGCTAGGCCTTGGCGCGTGCAGTAAAAATTTCCTCAATATCAATACCAGCCCTAACAATGTGGCGGCTTCAGATGCCCCAGCAGCCCTTTTATTCACCGGCGCTTTGTCTCAAACCGCCTCGGTGGTAAATGGTAATGGTACGGGCGTCAGCGGAGGGGATTTCGAGAACCTCATGATCCCCATGAGTTACGAAGCCCTCAATACCAATTATCAGGTTGCCTACAACATTACCCGTAACAACTATACGAGCTCGGATTTCGCGGGTGTATGGGGGGATTGCTACCATACCCTCAACGATTATCAGACCGTGCTGGTGGATGCTTCCTCAAGCGGAGAGCCTTTCCTGGAGGCAACGGCCAAAGTGATGATCGCCCTGAATTTTCAAATCCTGGTGGATGCGTATGGTAATATTCCTTATTCCCAGGCCCTACAATTAGCTACCGGAGTCCTTAACCCGGAGTATGATTCAGCCCAGACCGTCTATACAGCCTGTATAGGCAAACTGGATTCTGCCATTGCTACCCTGGAAAGTGATTCTGTTGTCGCTTCAGGAGCATACAATCCAGGATCTGCTGATATCGTGTTTGGAGGAAATGCTAATTCCTGGGTGGGTTTAGCCAACACGATCAAGTTGAGGATGCTCCTGCATTTGAGCAATGTGACTGCCGAGCAAAGTTTCGTCCAGGCGGAAGCGGCCAAAATAGCCAGTGATCCTATCGGGTGCCTGGGTGCGGGCCAGACAGCTTTTGTACAACCTGGTTATGCTACGGACCTTTCAGCCCACCTGAACCCTTTCTGGTCCAGCTACGGATATACCATTACCGGTGCCGCAGGCAACCCTGACCAGAGCGCCAATTCTTTCATGATCAACAAACTGCAAGGATATAATGATCCCAGAGTAGGCTATTTCTATTGCGTCAATGGTTCGGGTGTTTATTCGGGGAATCCTTTTGGAATTCCTGCCAATGCCAATTCATCTTATGTTGGCAGCGGCCCTGGCCCTTCACCTGGAGCCAATGGCCTGACGCCCCCCTTTGGTATGACCACCAATCAAAGCACTTGGGGGCTTTTGCAGTCACCTACACAACCTGCCGTGCTGATGTCTTCCTGGGAAAGCTTGTTCCTGCAAGCAGAAGCTATTGAAAGAGGTCTTCTCCCAGGGGGAGATGCAGCCGCAGAAGCGGATTATGAACAAGCCATCACAGATGATTTTGTATACCTCAATGTATTTACGGATGGAAATACGAACACCAACAATCCGGCAGGGTATGCACAGGCCTACTATCAACAGTCAGTGAACCTCGTGGGATGGAAATCCAGCACCAATAAGATTCAGGCGATCATCGAACAAAAGTTCATCTCCAATTGCCTGATGGATGTAGAAGAGGCCTGGACGGATTACCGCAGACTGGGTTATCCGGCCGACCTGCCATTATCCAATGACCCGGCTTCCACTTATCCCAGGGTTAATCGGTTTATTTATCCGCAGAGCGAGTACAATACCAATGCTAACAATGTACAGGCTCAGGGAACCGTAACTCCTGCCGGACCTAAAATCTTTTGGATGCCCTAAACCCATTGATCACACAAACTTAGAAAGAACATGAAATTAACTAATAATATAACGAAATGGATTGGGGCCGGAACGATCCTGCTTTCGCTAAGTGCCTGTTTAAAGGATTCCACCAAAACAACCAACTTTAATACGGTCCAGCCCGTAATAGAACAGCTCAATTCTCCCAATAGCCTAGTTCAGGTTGCCAGCAGTGCAGCCCAGACCTATGCTTACTATATGGAACTCAGGGTTGACTCGACTTACTCATTTGATGACTCCGTATATGTAGACGTCGGAGGGCCATTAATCGATAAGGACGTTGTCATTACCTTCGGCATTGACACTGCTGACTTCAATGCTTTTAATGGCAATAATGGGGGTGGATTTACTATCCTCCCCTCCGCTGACTATTCCTGGGTCAATGGAAATACCACGACCATAAAAGCGAACACGGGTACGGCCGCGTGTTATATTAAATTCAATACAAAGGCCATCGATTGGACGAAGAATTATATACTTCCCATCGTCATTACCAACGCCTCAGGTGTAACCATTAGTGGGAACTATGGATCAACGATGTACTATATCATTCCAGGCAACCAATATATGGGCCTTTATCTGTCTCAGGGTTCCCGCACCTTTGAGAAAAATGTTTATACCATTAATGACCTCAAACCGGTTGACGATTTATCTTCTATCTGGGTGGTTCAGGGTGGTTATCCAACAGCGGGTAACGCCACCGCTAATGGGCCACAGGCCTTTGATCCGAACCAAGTGGTGACGAATTGCGCAGACGTGGCCGTTTACCAGAGTATTGGAGAACAAATGGATTTGACGGTGAACCCAGATAACAGTGTTACGGTCTCCAATGATAATCTCTATGGGTTTGGTAAACAGACTTACGTGCTGGATCCTGGTACGTCTTCCTGGAACCCTACGACCCATACGTTCACGTTGAGCTATGGATTCATCGATCCTTACTCTGGGGATACTTCGGTAGTTTCTGAAGTGATGACCCGGATCAGATAAACGCTTTCTCATGTTTTCTGATGTTTTATTTAATCAGTGAGGGGCCCCTTTCCAGGGGCCCCTTTTCGTATGGTTAACTGCCCCTTTGCAGGTGTGATACGGCCACATTTGAGGGTGAATACCCATAAATTTTTTTAAAAACTTGTTTAGTTGGATTCCTGTTATTACCTTGGTTTCGCGCCTGGGACTTTGTCCCTTTTTCCAGCTTCGCATTCCTCCTTGCCCCGAATGTTGCGCTGAACCCAAATCTTATGTGCATTGACTTTTTTAAAACCGACGGTTTTGTCGGGCGAAATCCTTTTGCCAGACCATAGCCCAGACGTTTTACAATTGTTGCTGCGCCTGACTTGACTGACGACTTCGATCGTTGGTTAGGAATCCTGCTGTATAAACTTTCAGAGATATGAGAAAAATGTTCACCATTCTAACGGCCCTTTGCCTGGTCCTTCAACCGGCATTTGGGCAAACCGTTACGTTCCGGGGGAAAGCCCTGGATGACCAGGGATCTACCATCCCTTTTGTATCTGTAAAAATCAAGGGGTCCAAAGGAGGGGTCGTGGCGGATGCCGAAGGGTTCTTCAGCATCAAAGCCAAGCCCGGAGACGTATTGATAATTACGTCCGCCGGCTATGAAACCAGACAGGCCACGGTTCCTGCCGATGCAAAAACCATTTCCGTTGTACTTGTAAAAACCTCCCAGGAGCTGTCAACGGTGGTAGTTACCGCCCTGGGTATCAAGCGCGAAGCAAGATCGTTAGGATATGCTACGGCACAGATTGACAATAAGGACCTCGTTTCCTCGGCTCCTGTCAATATGGCCAGCGGCATTACAGGTAAGGTCTCCGGTATGGAGATTGCCACCGTCAATTCGGGCGTGGATCCCGACAACATCAGGATTACCCTCAGGGGTAACCGTTCATTTCTGGGAAACAACGAGCCTTTGCTGGTTGTTGATGGGATTCCTACTGATATATCCTACCTGGCCCAGGTGGCCCCCACTGATATCGCCTCTGTCAATGTGTTGAAGGGGGCGACCGCTGCGGCACTTTACGGCTCCCAGGCTGCCAACGGGGTAATGATCGTCACCACCCGCCAGGGCGCCAGGAGGCCCACCATTACGGTTTCCTCCGTATTCACCATGGACAAGGTATCCTTCTTCCCAAAGATGCAATACTTCGGAGGATCCGCATCGAGTGAATATACAGCCACGGACCAGCTTTCCTACGCCAACCCCTCCACCGGACAGAATGGCTATGTGCCCTTTGAAAACCAGAGCTTCGGGGCTCCCTATGCCAATGGATCTCCTTTCGGGGGGGACTCGGTCATTTTGGGTGCTCCTGGACCTGATGGACAAATTCAAAAAGTACCCTATAAACCGCTGGTAAACGAAATAAAGGACTTCTGGAATACCGGCAAGACCTATCAGAATGGTGTCAGCTATGCACAAGGGGACGAGAACAGTTCCATCTTCCTGTCCGGGGAAAATGTCCAGCGTACTGGGATTACACCTGGGGATCAGTTTAACAGGACCACTGTACGTTTCAACGGGTCAAAAAGGTATGGAGCCTTCAAAGCTACGGGTAACGTAAGCTATGGGGAATCCAACCAAAACGTGGAGGGAAACCCCTTCCAGATGTACTATCAGGTACAGAACATTGCCACGGATGTACCCTTCACCAGCTACCAGAATACCAATGCTGTATTTGGTGACATCAATACCTACTACAACGCGTACGCCCTCAATCCTTACTGGTATATTCAAAACAACCGGCATACCCAGAACCGTCAGGACCTGGTAGCCAGTGCCGACCTGAGCCTGGACGCCACCAAATGGATGACCCTGGATTACCAACTGGGCGTATCCAATTATGCCTATTATGAACAATACACAACAGCCGCTTTAAATTTCAGCGACTATTCCGTTTATATGCAAAACGCTACGCTGTCTGCCAACGAATCCTATTTTGTAGGCAACAGCCTTCCGCAAGTATCTACGGATAATTATACGGACAGGAGGTTGTATTGCAACTTCAAAATTATTCTTCATAAAAATGTGGGAGACTTCGGGACGCAATTGATCCTGGGAAATAACATCAACCAGGAAAAGTACAATTACCTTCAGAACGGATCCACCACTTTACTGAACATAGGTGGTTTCTATAATGTCAATTATAGGGAAGGGACCCCATCTGTGGGACAGCAATATACCCTGGGCCGGAACTTCGGCAATTACGCCGACCTGACCCTGAACTATAAAAACTGGATATTCCTCCATGGGAGTGGGCGGCAGGATCAGAACTCTGTGCTGGCTGAAAATAACCGTTCCTATTTTTATCCTGGCGTGGATGCGTCCATCGTCTTATCCGACGCCATTAATTCCCTCAAGTCTTCCAAGGTCATCTCTTTCCTCAAAATCAGGGGCGGGGAGTCTAAGACGGGTAATGTGAGTATAGGGCCCTATGCCATTCAAAATACGGTGAACGCTGCACCCGGATTTCCTTTCGGATCCACGGCGGGCTTAACTACTTCCTATACCTTGCCCAACTATGACCTGAAGCCGGAGTTCACCAATTCCAGTGAAGTCGGTTTTGACATCGGATTCTGGAAAAACCGCATCGACTTCCAGGGCAATTACTTCTATGAGAAGACCACTAATGAAACCGTTACGATAGGTACTTCGGATGCAACGGGCTACCAGAACTACCTGAATAATATCGGTCGGATGGACAATAGCGGGGAGGAATTTGACCTGAGAGCCAATGTACTGAAGTTGAAAAATGGCCTTTCCTGTGATGTGGGGGTACACTTCACACACTATAAAAATATCGTGAAGAATTTAGGTGGAGCGACGTCATTATCCATTCCAACGACAGGACCGGGGGGTTCCAATTCTTTTGCTGTTGTAGGCAACGCTTATCCGACACTCCTGTTGTCAGATTGGCAAAAAGATCCAGCCGGTCAGGTCATTGTCAACCCCAATACTGGGTTGCCTCAACAATCACCCAACCTGGAAAACTTCGGGCCAGCCAACCCCACCAATACCCTGGGGCTGACTACCTCGGTTTCCTTTAAAGGATTTACCCTGTCAGCAGTAGGCGAATACAGGGGTGGCAATATGATTTACAACGGAACGGGTCTGTTCCTGGATGTGGACGGATTGTCCGCGCGTTCGGCGATGTTTGAGCACGCTCGTTTTGTTTACCCTAATTCAGCCATTTCCCTGGGTAACGGCAAGTACCAGACAAATACCAATATAACGGTAAACGATGGAGGTGTTGGGTTCTGGGGCAACTTCGGATACTTCCCCAACTCCATGTTTGTCACCAGTGCCGCTTTCTGGACCTTGCGGAACATGAGCCTGACCTACCAGGTGCCAAGAAAAGTATTGCAACACCTCAAGGTTGTTCAGGGGATCACTATAGGGGTAGTGGGTTCTAACCTGCTCCTTTTTGTGCCTAAGTCCAACCAATGGACCAATCCTGAGTTCAGTGAGGATACAGGAAACGCTACGGGTACCAACTCCATCAATGAACCTCCGCCTACCCGGACTTTTGGTGCAAACCTG
>CAJCIQ010000069.1 GCA_903970475.1 Beijerinckiaceae bacterium | reverse complement strand
GCCGGCGGCTCCATTTGACGAGACGGCGTTTGGCGCCTCGCCCACAGCAGTGATTTTTTGTCCTCCAAACACGGGCCTTTTCTTGCCCAGGTTGGCTTCAATATATTCCGCGCAGCGTTCTATTACTTCCAGGGTATTGATATAGCTTTCTTTAGCGGTATCTCCCCAAGTGAATAATCCGTGAGAACCCAGCATGATGCCATTGATCCCTGGGTTGGCTTGAAGACAAGCCCTTAGTTTAAGCCCTAAGTCGAAGCCGGGTCGTTGCCAGGGAACCCAACCTATTTTTCCCCCAAACAGGTCTTTGGTAATTTGTTCTCCGTCTTTGGCAGCGGCAATGGCTATGGCCGCATCGGGATGCAAATGATCCACGTGAAGGAAGGGCAAAAACGCATGCAGGGGTGTATCAATAGAGGGTGCTTTTGAACTCAGGTCATAGATACAATGGTTGAATAATTCCACCATCTGGTCTTCCATGGCGATGCCCTGATATATATTTTCCAGGCTATGCAACCGGTCGATGTAAAGAGCCGCTAGTCCACTCTTTTTTAAGGTGCCCAGGTCTCCGCCGGAGCCCTTTACCCACATGACCTCTACGTCTTTGCCGGTTAAAGGATCCTTTGATTTAACCTTGCACGATGTATTTCCACCTCCATAATTGGTCAACCTCAGGTCTGCACCCAGCAAGTTAGACCTATATATCAGGAGTCCTACCTCATCATTTCCCAAGGCTGCTGCCTGGGCATCATCCCATAGGTAGCTTACGTGTTTAAACTGCATATCTTTTAGCTTTTTACTTTAATGAATTGCCATAACCCACCAAGAGCACGGACAACAGGATGGCACCTATGCCGACAATAACGGTGGTTATGGTCCTTTTACTCACCCCTTTCCACTCTTTCAGTACCAGTCCCCACACGTTGGCGATTAATATGATAAAGGCCATGTGGAGGATCCAGGAGCTGGCCCCATTTCCTAGCCGGCTTTCTCCCATCCCGTAAAAGAAGAACTGCAAGAACCAGGTCGTACCCGCCAATGCAGACAAGAGATAATTCTTTAACAAAGGTGTCTTCCGATCGGTATAATCGCCCAAAGAGCGGTTGCGTATATTGAGGATCAGACACCAGATTCCGTTGGTGGCCAGGCCGCCCCAAAGCAAGGTGATGTAGATGACGTTGTTTTGGAACAGGGGATTGCATCCAGCTTTTACGGCTGCATCCGCTAGTGGCTTACCTGCTTCTATGCCGTAGTTAAAACAGGCGCTTAAGATCCCGGAAACGATAGCGACGGTCAATCCCTTTTTAAGGTTGAACTCCGAGACGCTGCTTTTCTTGGCTTCTGCCGGTAATTCCTTTTCCTTTCTGGTACCTGCCAGTCCGCAGATATAGATCCCCACCAGACAAATCAAAACCCCAAAGAGCACCCATCTTCCCCAGGAGGTATTGCACAATTCGTGGAAAGTGGTCTTCCCTTCCTGGGGGAAAAAATTATAATACAAAGAGGGCAATAAGGCCCCGAATGCCGAACAAAATCCCAGTACTACAGAGTTGCCCAAGGACATACCCAGATACCTTACCCCTAATCCATAGGTCAGTCCACCAACGCCCCACAATACACCAAAGAGTACGGTATATCCGATAACAGAACCGGGGGCGTGGCGGATAAGCTCAGTAAATCCCGGAACGGTAAACCAGGCAGCCAGTGGAGGTACAATCAACCAGGAAAATAATCCACCGATGATCCAGTAGGTCTCCCAATGCCAACCCTTTACTTTTTTGTAGGGCATGTAAAAACTGCCCGAGGCAAAGCCTCCAATGAAATGGTAAAAAATTCCAGCTATGACTTGCATAATCGTTAGATATAAACTTCTGCCCGATTGGCGTAGCCAACATCAAGGCCTATTAAAATCATTGTGCCCAATTAGTTAAACCAACATCGAGACCGCTAAAAATCATTGTGCCCAAGATAAATAAGGGCGGTCCTTAAATGTTTTTTGACACATCGTGATATTATAACCGGCACGATGTGCCAAAAATAATGGGTCTTCAGTCAATAGGACTGAAGACCCATCAAATGTAGGGCATCAAAGACTACATACCATCCTGTACCTGCCTGGGCAAAAGCGACGTCAAGGCCGGGATGGTTTGGCGAACGTGCCCGCCTGGGCTAAGGCGCTGAAGGCCTATTGGCCGGTCTGCATTTTATATATTTCCGAACCGGCCAGCAAAAACCCACCCGTCCCATAAGCCTCTGTGCTATTGGCATCGGTCTGACCTGGCTTATCCCCGATTTGTTGTACGTAACCTAACCGGCCGTCGGGTTGTATGGCGGAAACCAGTGCATTCCAGGCTTTGGTAACCACCGGGCTATAGGTGGCGGAATCCAGGAATCCATGGTGTACACCCCAGGCCAGGGCATAGCAATAAAAAGCGGTACCGCTGGTTTCTTTGTTAGGATAGCTACCTGGATCCAGTAGGGAAGCGTGCCAGGTTCCATCCGGTTGTTGTATAGCTGCTATTTTGGCTGCCATCTCTCCAAATAGTTTGAGGTACTTGGGTCTATCCGGATATTCGGTGGGCATTGCCTGCAACATACGCACCAGCCCTGCCATGACCCAGCCATTACCCCGGCCCCAGAACATAGCCGCTCCATTGGCTTCCTTTTGGGAGAAGTAGCGACTGTCCCTGAAATACAAGCTGTCTTTGGGGCTGTATAGAAAGTCTGTCGTTTTCCACCACAGTTTATTGGCCAGGTCCAGGTATTGGGGATTTCCAGTCACCTTGGACAGCATGGCCAAACCGGGGGGCCCCATAAACAGGGCGTCACACCAGGCCCATTCCCTTAATTGAATATGGTTACCCCACTGGAGTGATTCGGTATGCGGCAGGGCCGCTATCGAATCAGCTAAGGTCTGGTATTGACGGATCATACGAGGGTCTCCATAACGGGCATACAGCCAGTCATAAGTTTGACCCACGCAATAATCGTCTGCCATGGTGCGCGATGGGCCCGTATGCCAATGCAAGCTATCCCCTATCTGTAGCAAAGCACTGGTATAAGTGGAATCCCTGTCAATATCTGCAAGGGCATCGTATCCGGTATAGGCTGCTCCGTTAACCCAATCCCACGCTGGATATTTGAGTCCTTTGGTCCTCCACTCACTCAGCTGCCAGTTGGCTACCGTTCGCATCAGGTGCAGGGTCGTTGCTCCAGGCCCCGCTACGGAATCCTGATACACCCTTACGTAGTCAATATAGTAGCGCATAGGGAGGACCGCCTGATCCACAGGACCTGCCCAGGATCCCTGATGTCCTAAAGCAAGGTTGAGCAAGAGGTAAAATGGTTGTTGAAATATGTTTTCTTTTCCCTGGCCTTGACGAGCCTTGTTAATGTCGAACACGAAATAGCGCAGGCTGTCGTAATAAAATTCAAAGTGGTCGGGCGACCATTCCAAGGCGTAGGTATGGAAGCCGTCGGCAGGAGCGCCATAGCCGGCGCTGGCTGGGCCTGGTCTGGACTCCGCCCGTGAGACGCTGGCTGGGCCTGCTCTGGTTACCGTGGGGGCTTCTCCCTGATGCGCATATTTGCCTGTAGAGTCTGCGTAGTGCACCGTTCCATATACCTTATTGGGGTCTTTACCCAGGTATTCCATGATGTCTACCTCTCCACAGAAGGGCCACTTTACGGGTCCCCGGTCAGCGCCTAATAGCCAGATAGCTGGCCAGGCTCCGGCTCCAGCCGGTACCTTTGCACGGACTTCTATCCGGCCATACATAAATTGCGCGCGTCCCAGGGTAATCAGGCTGGCAGAGGTATAGTCCGCCTTCTCCGGATTTTTACCTCCTGGCTGGTAATGCGCATTATCATAAGTTTCCTTGCGCGCTTCTATGATCAGCATGCCGGAATCAACCCTGGCATTTTCCAAGCGGCGCACGGTATAATACTGGGGCTCCTGATTGCGGACGAATCCATCTTCATACGTCCATTTGGTACTGTCCGGCAATCCCTTATACTCAAACTCATCACTCCATACCAGGACACGATGCCCCTGGGCTGCGGCGCTAAGGTAAATACCCAGGGTCGCTGCCATTATAATAAATCGTTTCATCATGATCAATAATCTACTGCGTAATCTTTTTTGAATGGCGCTCCACTCCAGGCCAAACACTGGGTCCACTCCGTATGAGGGCCTAACCAGAAAGCATGCGTTTCAGGCAATCCCAAAGCCAGGAAGCCCAAGGAAGCGATATACATACTACCGGAATTGGAATACCAATCGGCGATAACGGGTTGATGACCGGCAAAGCCCAACTGCATCCATCCATCATTGGTAAAAATACCGGGTTGTGCAAACATGCGTTTGATCACGGCTGTCAGTGCAGAGCGAACCTGGGCGGGGGGAAGCGTCAACTGATCTGCCAGTGCCAGGTGGCCCAGGGGTTGGAACACGCCTACCCTATAGGTCGCAGAGCGCCCAAAGGTGGGATAGGCGCCTTCAGGAGAAATAAACCGCTCCAGGTATTCTGCATAACGTTGCATGCGTTTTAGGGCCAGGTCATATTCAGTGGAGGGCCTTTTACCATGTGCAACCATTACCTTAAGCACGTGCAGCAGCATAGGTTGAATCACGTATCCGTTGTAATAGTCAAAATGGAAATGTGGGCCATCACTATACCATCCATCACCCACATACCATGCGTCTATTTTTAATAAGGCGCCATCAATGATGTCCTGGGAATAGTCTGCGCCAATTTGACAAAGGAATGCTTCCTTCATGGCGGCAAACAATACCCAGTTATTATTGGGGGGTGTAATCCGGCGAAGTCCTATGAAGTTGTCAATGTATCGTTGTTTGGTAGTCGTATCCAGGGGATCCCAAAAGGTACCAGGGGCCACCAGAAAGGTTTGGGCAATATAGGCCGCGTCCACCAACGGTTGTCCTTCTTTATCCCAAAGCAACAGATCAGGGCTCTTTGGATCTACAGCCTGGGCAAGAGATGCAAGGGTCTGGGCAGTAAGCGTAGAGCGTAACTTTCCTTCTTCGGTAGTATCGGCTGGTAGTGCTAACCAGGGCGCAAGTCCTGACAATAGTCGACCGAAGCATTCCATATAGGCCACTTTCTTATTGCGTCCGTCCCAGATAGGAGAATATTCAACGGGCATGTTCTTTTGGAGCAATCCCTGGCTCATGTTACTGAGTACGGGCGTGGCCATCTTGTTCAGGATAGAGACCCAAAGGGCACGGTCTTCCAGACCAGAAGCGGGGGAAGCGCCTGCTGGGTTAGGGGTTGCACCGCCAAGTGCCGTAGTTGTGGCAGCGCCTGCTACCCCCGGAATTAATCCCAGCGTACTGGCCAGTGCTGACCATTGTAGAAAGTTTCTTCTCTTCATCATCTGAACTGAATCTTTATTGTTTGGTGTAGGTTCTTATTGTTCACGACCAATGAAACTCGGTAAAGCTTCTGTCCCCAACTGCTTTGAAGACGTGCGTCGTCCATCTCCTTTTCCGAAATGACGGGATACAATAAGGACGGATCATAAGTGAGGGTCAGCAAGGATGCGGCGGAGGACACCGCGTCGGCAGAAGCAGACCCAGCGTTGCCCGAATCTGACGAAGAACCACCTGAAGTGGCCCCAGGCTCTGGATAAACGAACGCTATAATACCCGGATGTGAAATCAGAACCGTACAAGGCGTAAGGAAGTTTAATCGGGTGGAATCCTTCCATGCATTAATGCTATAATCGTCCGTGAGCGTGAGTCCGGTCTTCGTGAGAAACCAACTGCGTTGCCAAGATTCCACGGAAGCTGCCGGGGGATAAGCAGCAGCAATATCCATGGATAAGTCTACGGTTGGTGATGACCCAAACAAAAGCGCTGTAGCCCGGAACTTAACTCCATCCTTTTGAGCCACTCCATTGATCAACGGGCAATTATGCCATTCAGATTGCATGTTCCAAAGTGTATACCTTTCAGCACTGAACGTTTTTGCCGTATAAGTCCCCACACCGGCATCCACCAACATGGGCAATCCGTTTTTGTATACGATAAAATTCCCAACGTCATTATGGTTATGGCTTTCTCCATTATTCCCTCCCTGGGCGGCTACAAAAAAGTCTCCTGAGCGGGCAACCATGACTTGAACGTCGCTGAGCCAAAAGGCCGAAGCGCCAGAACCGATGGACGAAGTACCGGAACCGATGGAGGACGTACCGGAACCGATGGAAGATGCACCGGAGCCAATGACCGAAGCCGACGGATCGATTGGCGAAATGGAATGAAGCGCTGCATAGGCTTCCACCCCTTGTACAAAATCGTCAATGCTGGTAGAAGACAGAGACTGTTTACGTAGCCCCAGAAGGTAAGCAGCAAAATGCTTTAGCGTATCATCATTAAAGTACTGACCAAAAGCATATACTGTATAAGGATCAGGTACTGTATGGGGAAGGGCATCGGCGAAGTTGACGAAGTAATCCCCGGCAATATGCATTTTATAGATATAGTCCCCTATTCGCTTGAGTAAAGGGTACCCACGAAAATCCAACTTTCCATCAGATACACTGCCTACCTGACGCAAAATGGCGATGAGCCGGCCTCCGGCTACGCCCCAATAAGTGGGACCTTCATCGCAACCTCCGTCTTCCCCATAGCCATTGATGAAAAAGTCCGTACTGTGCAGCACCTTGGCCATGATAAGGTTGGCCGTATCGGCATTGGAGCAGGCTAGCAAAGCCGAAGTCAATACATTGGAGTTGATCCAGGGATTCCAATTGTTCACAGAACGCCCCTCATAGCCCATCCACCAAAAATCTTGCCGTGATAGGTAAGGTTGGTAAGCCCTGCGCCACAGCTCATATTGAATGCGCCGGCCAATGATCGGAGAGACCGAATCAAGCTGTTCTTTTAAAAGCCACCATATGGTACCCAGCATAGCGGTAGTCATGCCGTTATCCAGGTCTATGACCTGCTCTGAAGGATCAGGCAGACCTGCTCCTTTCTTTTGCAAAACAATATGCGCAGGTAATACCCAGGTGCTTTCTTCCAGCGTAGTCCATAGCCCATTCGCAATGGCCGGCATATACTTGAGATCCCCAGTAATCAGTTCTGCAATCACCAGGTTATTGAGGATATTCCTGCGTTCATTATACTTTTCCTCGAAGTGGGAACGATTCCCATTGTTTTTGTACTCCAGGTATAAGGTGGCGGGAAGGGCGGGCCAGTCATAGCTCAGGCCTCGCGAAGCATGGGCAACCAAGGAAGCCTTAACCGAATCCGGAAGCGCGGCTATGGAAGCCAACAAGTGAGCCTTACGCGAAGCCCTCCAGGAATCCAAAGCGCCGGAACTCAGGCGAAAGCCTGAGGATTCCAGCGTTTTAGATAAATAGTTGCGGGTGGAGTCCGCGAAAGCTGCGGGATCCAGCGCACGATGGGTCAATGTTGGTAGGACCGGCGTCCAGGCGCTGAGCGTCGGGACAGCCAGCCCTGGAGGGCCCGAAAGCGCAACAAAAAACAACCCAAGTATCAATCGTTTCATATAGTCCAGTTTAAGCCCGCGAGGCGGAACAGTCCAAGTCGATCGCCATGCAGGAACAGTCCAAGTCGATCGCCGTGCAGGAACAGTCCAAGTCGAACGGTGCGGACTGCCGTAAGGACGCCGCCGTAGGCCAACTACCAATTCGGATTCTGAACCAAATTACTGTTGAGCGCAAGCTCCTTCGTGGGAAGGGGCCACAGATAATCCCGTGCAGGGTTGAACGTACGCTTGGAAGCGTTTTCCAGGATGACAAAGTTGTTGGCATCTAAGATAGGATTATTGGCAGTGGCCTGATAAGGAGGTCCGAAATACTCGGGGCCTTCCACGGCCAGGGGCAGTTCCGTTTCCGCCGTCTTCCACCTCAACTCATCCCAATAGTGGAACCCTTCAAAGGCCAGTTCCACCATCCTTTCCCTGCGGATCTCCGAAAGCATATTCAGCCCGCCGGCAGCAACAAACGCATTGGTCAACAAAGGCAACTCAGCAGGATTATTATTGGTAGCCCTGTTTCGGAGGGCGTTAACCGTCAGGTTGAGGTCCGCATCACTGATACGCCCATTGAGCTCATAGGTTGCCTCTGCGTAGTTCAGCAATACTTCCGCATAACGGATGGCCAGGAAATTTACGAAGCTGGTTTGGTTCGTCCAGTCCTGGACAATGAAATATTTACGGATTTTATACAAGAGGCTGGGTTGGTAGGGAATGATCCCAGCCAACTGAGGCCAGATATTGTTAGCACTGAATATGGTTTGACCCAGCCGGGGGTCCCTGTTCCTGAACTCGGTGAGGGGGCTGGTCTGTTTATAGGTGGAGTCATAAGCCGACTGCCCCATAGGTAACCCATCGGCAAACAAGACCGCATTCATATAAGCCCTGGAGGCTGTAATATTCCCCTGCTCCAGGCTACCGCGCTCGTAAGAATGGGCGCTGACGATATTGGTCAGACTGACCCCATAGAGTTTGGGAAGGATGATCTCCTTATTGTTGGCATAAGTAAAATTCGTACCGCCAGGCGTAGGGTTTCCACCCACGACAATCTGGTTTTCCGTGGAAGGTTGGGTCTGGTATTGGAACAAATAGTAGTAACTGCTGTCCGGTACGGAAGCGACAAAGAGGCTATGCTTTCCTCCGCTGATCACCGCTTGGGCCGCAGACAGGGCCAGCTGGAGATGGGCCGTATAGGAACCCGTGCCGTGGTACTTATCCCAGGTTCCTTCAAACAAAGCCACCCTGGACTCCAGGGCCAGCGCCGCTGTGGAAGTAATGCGCCCGTATTCGCCATTGTTTTGGGCCACGTCGGGCTGGGGGCAATACGTTGCCGCAAAAGCCAGGTCCGCATAGACGCTATCTATTACAACTTCCCGGTTGGTACGGGCTCCGTACAGGAGGGTATCGTTTAAGGTCAGGGTCTGTAAGATCAGGGGAACGTCTCCAAAACGTTTGACCAGTTCAAAATAAGCCCAGGCCCGGAAGAAGTGGGCCTCTCCCTGGTATTGATGGATCAGGCCGCTGTCTCCCTGAACGGTCACCGATTTTTGAAGGATGTTATTGGCCGCGCGTATAAGTATATAAAAATTAGACCATTCCGAAGAAGTAGCCGGCGCTATGCGGGAACCATCCCCCACCCCGGAAGTACCGGTGCCATAACCAATATTGGCATAATTGTCCTGGTAAGGCGTTGGATTACCCGTAGGATCATCGCTGCCCAGGCCGGGCAGGAAAGTATACATATAGTTACAGGCCTCACTCAACTGGGCTGTGTTGGTCCAGAAAGTAGCATCCGTAAGGGAAGTCTGGGGAGTCTGGTCCAGTTGTTTTTTACACCCGGTCACAGCCAGTCCGAAGAGCAGTAGGTATTTATATCGAGAGCGTGTCATGAATAAAATTGTTTAGAAGGTGACGTTTAAACCAAAGGAATAAGAACGGAAGAAGGGATACTGGAAAGAAGCATTGGTCGGATCTTCGGCATCATAATACTTGAACCACATTTTGTTCTTTTCCCAGAGGTCCTGGCCGCTGAAGTAAATGCGCACAGCCTGTATCCTGGCCCTGTTCACCAGGGCGGTAGGCAGGGAATACCCCAGTTGCAGGTTCTTCAAGCGTATATAAGCCGCGTTCTGTACCCACTTGGAGGAGATGTTCGTATTGGTACCACCACCGGGCAATAAACGGGGGAACAAAGCATTGGGATGCTGAGGTGTCCAGTAGTCTTCATTGATCTTCCAGGGCATACGCCAGGAGTTCACGAAGGGTTGAGCCGCTGAAGGATCGATGAGCATAGCCCTTTTACCCACCCCTTGGAAAAAGGCACTCAGGTCAAAGCCCTTCCAGGCCGCCCCTAAGTTGATCCCAAAGTTGTATCGCGGTGAGGTATTACCCAGATACACCATATCACCGTGGTTGGCCAGGGTACCGATGCCTCCATTGATCACCCCGTCGTGGTTGATATCGGCATACTTGATGTCCCCAGGTCCTTGCAGGTTGGAATTAAATTGAGCAGGACTGCTACTCACTTCGCTCTTGCTTTGGAAATACCCAATGGCCTTATAACCGAAGATGGAATTGATGGGTAAACCGGGAATGGGATTGTTGACACCTTGGCTGATGACCACATTCCCATCGTAGCGGGTCACTTTATTGTTGTCATCCCATACATTCACCTTGGCGAAGTAAGTTACCTTCCCTACCCGGTCTCTCCAACCCAAACTGCCTTCCCAACCCCAGTCACGGATGGAAGCCGCATTGGTCTGAGAGGGAGATACGCCCAAGGTGGCGGGTTCATTCAAAGTCACGAGCACATTGTCGTTGTCCCGCTCGAAATAATCGAAGCTGGCCTGCAACCGGTGTTTGAACAATTCGATATCCAACCCTCCATCAGCAGTGGTGATGGTTTCCCATCCCAAAGAAGGAGAAGGAAGAGAAGACTGGTACACGTAAATGTTCGATTGGTTATTAAAGGGATAACCCGTCGTATTGGCGTTGAGGGTCGCTATGTAATTATAGTTATTGGTATAGAGCGATCCCAATTGGGCATTTCCCAACTTACCCCAGGAACCCCTGAGCTTGAACTCATCGAAGAAGGGTAAGGCTTTGTTGAACCAGTTTTCTTTACTCAACCTCCAGGCTGCCGAAACAGAAGGAAATGCCTGACGCTGGTGTCCGGGACTAAGCCGGGAGCTGGCGTCATTACGCACCGTTGCTTCCAGATAGTACTTCTCTTTATAGTTATAGTTGAAGCGACCAAAGAAAGACTGCCAGGCATTGGTCTGCACGTTGTCTCCAATATCGGAAGGAGGCAGGTTGGCATTGGACGTATAGTTGAGGGAGGCAAGATTGTTATTGACCAGTGCATTATTGTAAGCACTCAGGTAGTCATAATCATAATACTGGTCTTCGAACCCAGCCAGTAAATGGAAGTGATGGTCGTTATGTACATCCAGGCTGTAATTGGCCAAGGCCGAAAGGTCATATGAAGTCTGGGTCGTCCGGGTCTTCTGCATGGAGGCAGAGGTCACCGTATAGGTCTTGATCGCCGCTACGCCACTGGTATTATAAGCCCAGAGCGGTACTTGCTGGTTGAAAATGTTGTTGTTGTCCTGCTCCAGGTAAGGATTATAAGTCACCTGTAGGTCCAGGCCCTTGATAAAATGACCCGCCCTTAAGGTAAATACGCCGTTGAATTGATTTTGGATCAGGTCATTGTAAGACCCGCTGGACAGCACAGCATAGTCGTCGGATCCACTTCCCGTATAAGCAAAATCCGTCGTCGACCCTGGCAGGAAAATGGGATAGCGGTTGCGGAGCTGATAGAGGTTATAAAACAACCCATATTCGCCGTTGGCCGCAATCGTTGGCTGCTGGATCAGGTTTTCATTGTAGGACAGACGGGCATCCAGGTTGAAGATGGAACTCAACCGGGTGGACACGTTGAAGGTCGCATTGTAGCGTTCGTTGGCGTCAGGGCCAAAACGCAAGACCCCCTGGTTCTTATAATAGCCACCCCCAAAGTAGTATTGGGTGCGCTCATCCCCTCCCCTTACGTCTACATTGTAGCTCTGGGAAGGCGTCGTGTTGCGCATCAAAATGGGCACCTGGTTAAGATTATAATAGTAGTTGTCGTTGTAGGGATCGTGGGCAATGTAATTGGAGTCCGTGCTCTTCATCCAGTTAATCTGCTGTTGAGTATAAGGCTGGGCCGTCTGGGCATTGGAAGCGGCCGTATCCTGCATGATGGATTCCCTCCAGGAGTCGATACGCTGGGGAACGTCATAGGCCTTTTTGATCACGTAGCTTTCATTGAAGTCCACGTTGACCTTACCGGACTTACCCAATTTGGTGGTGATGATCACCACACCCGAAGCAGCCCTGGCCCCATAAATAGCGGCAGCGGCTGCGTCTTTCAATATTGATATAGTAGCTATATCATTGGGGTTGATGGTATTGAGGTTACCATTGGGTACCCCATCAATGACGACCAAGGGTTGGTTGGTCCCGTTCAAAGAACTAAAACCACGCACGTTCAGGCTCCAACCTTCCAGACCGGGCTGACCCGAAGTCCGGGTGACCACCAACCCGGGGGCCGTACCCTGCAACCCATCCACGGCACTGGTCACGGGACGGTTCTCTATCATTTTGGCATCCACCGTGGAAACGGCGCCTGTCAGGTCGGCCTTTTTCTGGCTACCGTAACCGACGACCACCACTTCCCCCATGCCCCCTCCTTTGGGGTGCAAGGAGATCGTAAGGGTAGATAACCCTGAAACGGATTGTTCTTTCTGGTCAAAGCCCACAGAGCTGAATACCAGGATGGCTTTGGGAGAAACGGAGATGGAAAAATGACCTGTTGAGTCGGTCAGGGCGCCCTTGGCTGACCCCTTAATGGTAACAGATACCCCTTCCAAGGGTTTGCCGGTTTCGTCTTTAACCGTTCCGGAAAGGGTCTTGTTTTGGGCCCGGGAAAGCAGGGGCAGGAGAAGCAGGCAAATTAACAATCGCCTGAAAAACCGTACAGGCGGTGTCCATACAAGCTGTATCATGACAAGCAGAGTTAAGGTTATTAATGAACACAAATATGCGGGCAACGACAGGTCGCCTGGGGGGAAAATCCATTGTTATTGGGGTGAAAATCCTATGCAGTTGCGCCCTGGAAGAAGAAAACAGAAAAATTACCCTTAATTTTCCACCCTATCGATTGATATGCTGCTGAGGTCCGGACATTGGTTAACGCTGCTGGTTTGTATGCTGTTTTTTTATCCCCTTCGGGGAAAAACACAGTCTAATAAGCCCTTGGTCTTCGATCATTTGACGGTCGAAAATGGGCTTTCACAGAACTCAGTCCTCTATATAACCCAGGACAAAAAGGGATTTCTTTGGTATGGGACCCGCTACGGGCTGGACCGCTATGATGGGGTGCATTGTAAGGTCTATAAACATAACCCCAAAGACAGCGCTACCTTATCGGACAATTATATTACCGCCCTGATGGCCGACTCTAAAGGCTACCTTTGGGTAGGCAGTGCCACCGGTCTGGATCGGTATGACCCGTTGAAGGACGCTTTTATACATATTTTTTACGATCACTCCTTTGCCCCCCAGGGCAAGTATTTCCCGGTGACCTGTTTAGAGGAAGACCAATTGGGCAATATATGGGTGGGTACGCCCACAGAACTGGGCTTGATTCCAGCCGGCGAGCAAAAGATTGCGCGCACCTTTCACTTCGGGGGCGGCGCAAGCCCTGTAGGCTCGAGCGGCTCCGCGGCCGCCGATGGGCGGGCCAATAACGTGCGTACCATTTTCGAAGATGCCCACCACGCCATTTGGGTGGGTACGGAAAATGGACTAATCCGCATGTCCCCAGCGGAAGGGGGTACTTATAAAACCCAAACCTACCGGCATGACCCAGCCGTAACAGGCAGCCTGAGCGACAGTTATATCACTTCCATTGCAGAGGACCGTGCTCATCGTTTATGGATAGGTACCCAGAACGGAGGGATTAATCAGTGGGATGAAGACAACCTGCGTTTTGTCCCCTATACCCAAAACAAAACTGGATTACTGAGCAACAACATCCGCAAAATACTGGTTGACCCCAATGGCAAGCTTTGGATAGGTACCCTGGAGGGTTTAAGCATATTTGACCCTGCCTCCAAATCCTTTGCTTCCTACCAACACGATCCCAATGACAAAAAGAGCCTGAGTCAAAACTCCATCTACAGCATTTATCAGGACCAAAATGGTTCTGTCTGGATAGGCACTTATTTCGGGGGTGTCAACGTAACGTATGCTTATCAAACCCCTTTCTACGTTTACCAGTGCAACAAGTCTTCCAGTAGCATCAACAACAATGTCGTCAGTGGTATTACAGAAGACGAGTCCCATAATTTATGGTTAGGGACCGAGGGTGGTGGGCTGAACTATTTTAACCGGCGTACAGGTTTGTTCACGGTATATAAAAATATACCGGGTCAGTACAACAGTCTCGGTTCGAATTTGGTAAAGGTCATTTACAGAGATGCCCGCTCCCGGATTTGGGTAGGCACCCATGGAGGGGGGCTCAACCTTTTTCATCCCGAAAACGGCACCTTTTCTCACTTGCTCTACACACCCGATGATGAAGAGACGATCAACTCAGAAATCAATGCTGTCCTCTTAGATAGTGCGGGTCATCTTTGGGTAGGCACCCAAAACGGACTGAAGTTTTTTAAAGAGGGTCATACGGGATCGGGCGAGGGGCCCGGTGGATGGGTAGCGACAGCGCCCCTGTTTGCGCCTCAAGCCGGGCAGTTTGCCTCCGCCAGGGCTTTGCTGGAGGACTCCAGGAAAAACGTATGGATAGGCTTTTCCACCGGCTTATATAAGTACGATCCGCATGCGGCCACCTGTACCCGAATCAACACCGCCACCATCAACTGCATTAAAGAAGATTCCAAGGGTAGGATATGGGTTGGCGCCTACTTTGAAGGCATCAGTTGTTACGATCCTCCAAGCGGAAAATGGACGACTTACACAACGGCTGACGGACTGCCCAATGACAATGTGATCGGCATATTGGAAGACAATGAGGGCCTATTCTGGCTAAGCACCGATAATGGTCTTTCTTGTCTGGACGCCACCCAGGGCCTGTTTAAAAATTATACCCGGACCGACGGGCTGGCCGCCAATGAGTTCAACTACCATAGCTTCTATAAAAGCGATATGGGAGAATTGTTTTTTGGGGGCTACAATGGGGTGACTGCCTTTTACCCTGATCAGATCCAAACCAACCAGACCTCCAGCTCCTTAATCTTCACCGCCTTAAAGCTATTCAATCAGGAAGTCCCTGTTACCCCTGACAAAGGCCTGCTCCGGCAGAACATTGCGTACACAGACGGACTGGTATTGCCTTATAACGAAAATGTTTTTACCCTGCAATTTGCCTTACTGAATTTCGTCAAGTCGGATAAAAACAACTATGCCTATAAGCTGGTCGGGTTTGACAAAGACTGGCACTACACGAGTGATCCGCAGGTCAGTTATATGAACCTGCCCAGCGGTCATTATACGTTAGCCGTTAAGGGATCTAATAACGATGGGATCTGGAGCGAGCCCATCACGATGGCTATAGCGGTACTACCGCCTATTTGGGATACCTGGTGGGCCTGGTGCTTATATTTGATTTTTACAGCTTCGGTCCTTTTCCTGGTCATCCGTTTTTTCTGGATCAGGACCTTACTCAGAAAAGACCATGCCCTAAACCAGGCCAAACTGAATTTCTTCACCAATGTTTCACACGAGATACGTACGCGCCTCACCCTGATTTCTGGTCCCATTGAACATATCCTTTCAGGAAAAGAAGACAGCCTGCTCAGTCGCCAACTCCAGCATGTCAAACAAAACGCAGACCGGCTGCTCTTCCTGGTGGAAGAGCTCATGGACTTCCGCAAAGCCGAAACCCAACACTTGCGCTTGCACGTCATGCCCCTGAATGTAGTTGACTTTGCCCGGGACATCTTTGTCTCCTTCGGGGACCTGTCTGCTTCCAGGCGGATACATACGGATTTCATTGCTTCAGAGGAGGAAATCATCGTCTGGTTTGATCCCATTCAAATGGAGAAGGTGATATGCAACCTATTGTCCAATGCCTTTAAGTTTACGCAGGAAGGTGGTTACATCAGCCTGACGCTGGAGTATAGGAAAGGGAATGTGGAATTACGGGTGACCGATAACGGAAAGGGGATAGCGCCTGAACACATCCAAAAATTATTCACCAACTATTTTCAGGCAGACGACAAGCATACCCAGAATACGGGATACGGAATTGGACTGGCCTTGTCCAAGCGCATCGTTCAATTGCACAAGGGCCAGCTCAGTGTGGAAAGCCAGCTAGGCCCGGAACCGGGCGCCAACCGCACTTGCTTTACGCTGATGTTGCTTAGTGGTAATGAACACTACCGGGCTGAGGAGTTGGAGCCCGCGCCTACGGGAGCATCGGCGCGGCTTACACCGACTAACATGGCTTCTACTGCGGCTGGTGCTGCCAGGCGTCTCGGGGCCGCGGTGGCTGTACCCGTTGGTATGGTTGCGCCCTCACCCGCTGTGGGCAAACCTACCCTACTCATCGCCGAAGATAATGCAGAGGTGCGTGCCTTTATCGTTCAAATGCTTTGTTCCCGATACGTGTTACTAGAGGCTCCGAATGGTGTCAAAGGCGTAGAGATAGCAGTCAGGGAAATTCCAGACCTCATCATCAGCGATATCATGATGCCGGAAATGGATGGCCTCGCGTTCTGTGAGACCATTAAATCCGATCCCCGCACCAACCATATTCCGCTGATCCTCCTGACGGCCAAAACGGCTTCGGAGCACCTTATCCATGGATTGGAAAAAGGAGCGGATGTCTATCTGACCAAACCTTTTAGTTTGCAGGTGCTGGAGTTGCATATCCGCAACTTATTGGCCGCGGCGGAGCGGATCAGGGCGCATTATGGGTCGAGGTTCGGGGGCAATATTCCCCCCAGCTCGGGCCACACTGGTCCTGGAGACCGCAGCGACCTTGGAGATCGCAACGGGATAAACGGCCTTGACGATCGAAGCGGCCTTGGCGACCGCGGCACGATGGCCGGCCTTGGCGATCGAAGCGGCCTTGGTGACCCCGGCACGATGGCCGGTCTTGGGGATCGCAGCCTTTCCAGCGAAGCCCATGAAACCTTCCTGGTTGCGCTCGTGGAAGTGATAGAGACTCATTTGGACAACCCCGATTTTGACGTGCCCCTACTGAGCACTAAAATGGCGATGAGCCAGTCCGTGTTGTATAAGAAGGTCAAAGCCACCACCGATATGTCTGTGGGGGATTTTATTCGTCAGATCCGTTTTCGAAAAGCGGCCCAATTGCTCCAGGAAAATCAGCTCTCTGTTTATGAGGTGGCCTACTCCGTCGGGTTTAATGACAGCAAGTATTTTAGCCGGGAGTTCAAAAAACAATTTGGGAAAACGCCCTCGGAATATGCGCGGAGCGCTACATGAGTGGTGCGGCTAGGCTCGACCCTTGAGCGGTGTAGCTGGGCGGCTACCCTCCGAGAGACGCGACTGCGGCGGTACCATTTCGAGCGGCGCGGCTAGGCGCCGGGTTTGCGTTGGAACTCCAGGGCCTTCCCATAGGTCTTGGCTAACTGTCCTACCATGAACTTACGGGGCATGATACGGGAAAGGACATAACCCACCTGATTGATGAACCCCGGGATGGCATTATATTTCCTTGCCCTGAATGCGCGCAAGGCTATGCTGGCCACCTGGTCCACAGGCATGAGCCAACTCCTGAGCGCACTGAAGTTTTCTCCACTGGTCATTTCAGTGGCAATACCTCCGGGCTCAAATACGGTGAGGCTAAGGGCCTTGTTTTTCAGTTCCAGTTGTAAGGCGTTTGCAAATTGGATCAGGTAGGCTTTGGTGCCTGAATAGACCGATTGGTAAGGCGTAGGCATGAAACCCGCCATGGAAGACACGAGCATAATGCCCGCTTCCTTCCCGGATGGTTCGAAGTACTTCACTAAATGAGAGGTCAGCAAGGATACACCGATCAGGTTTACTTGGATAAGTCGGCGGAATTCCAGGTCACTAAGTTCCACGTGGGGGCCAAAGTAAGTAATGCCTGCGTTGAGGATGGCTCCATACAAGTCTCCCCGCTGTATAACGGTGTCTGCTACGCGCAAAATTTCGGACTCCTCGCCCAGGTCCGCGGGCAGCAGCTCCACTTGTACGCCATAAGCTTGTTGAAGCTGGCCTTTCAACTGTTCCAAAGCCTCCTTTCTTCTGGCCACCAGTATCAGGTTGGCCTTATACCTGGAAGCAAGTTGAGTCGCCATTTCCTTTCCCAATCCGGATGAGGCCCCGGTTACCAGTATCCATCTGCCTTCGAACTGCAAGGGTTTCATAAGGGGCGAAGGTAAGGGTTATTCAGACCTCAAACTTTTTACGGGATTGGCCCTGGTAGCCTTTAAAGTTTGGAAGCTGATAGTGACTAGTGTAATCAGCACAGAGAGGATAGCCGCTATCACAAACAAACTCCAACCTATGGATACCCTATAAGCATATTGCGCTAACCACTGGTGCATACCTACCCAAGCCAGGGGGCTGGCAATGAGCAAGGATAATCCAACGAGCACCAGGAATTCCCCCGATACCAGGGTGAACAGGGACCAAACACCGGCGCCCAGTACTTTCCGGATGCCTATTTCCTTTTTCCGGCGATCGGTGGCAAATACCACCAGTCCCAACAATCCCAGGGCAGATATGAGGATGGCTAGTCCGGCAAAGAGTCTGGAAAGCCTTTGGGCCACGGCTTCACTTTTGTAATATGCCATATAAGCCTGGTCTGCGTACCAATAGTTTAATGGAAAAGCAGGGTTAAGGTGCTTCAGCACAGGCTCCAGGTTTTTGAGGACCTGTGTAGTCTGGCCGGGATAGGTCCTTACCAGCAAAGTTCCACCGTTCCTTGGGTGATTGGCTACAGAATACAGTACCAGGGGTGCGATTTCCACTTTGAGGGGTTTATAATTAAAATCTTTCAACACCCCCACGATCGTACCCCTTTTTCCCCAAAGGACCATCGATTTTCCTATAGGGTCTTTGTAGCCCATCATACGGGCGGCCGCTTCATTGATCAGGTATCCGGTAGAATCGGAAGGATAGCTTTGAGAAAAGTCCCTCCCCTGGACCAGGGTCAACTTCAAAGTCTTTACATAGTCGTAGCTAATACCTGCCTGGTTAACCAGGGTTGAGTTATTGCTGCCCTTAGCATCCCAGGAAACATCGGTGGTATTATCATCCATGAAAGAAGGAAAGTCAGATACATAACTGATAGATTCCACACCGGATATCTGCGGGACTTCTGATTTTAGCAGTGCGTAATTAGGCACCAGGTCCCCTTCCAGGGGAATATAGAGCAGATTCCCCTTATCATAACCCGGATTCCTTGTCAGTATATAAGTAACCTGCCTGGAAACCACCAGGGCGCCCACGATCAGGATGATGGACAAGGTAAACTGAACCACCACCAAGGTGCTTAAAAAGCCCCGGCTTCCGGGCCCTAACCTCACCTTTCCTTTTAATACGGTCATAGGGTTGAAGGAGGAGAGGAACAAGGCCGGATACAAACCAGCCACCAGTCCTGTAAAAAGCGTGAGGGCCAATACCGTTAGCCAGAAACTCCATTGGGTAAAGGGAAAGGTGATCTCCTTATCGGTTAGTTGGTTGAAGGTGGGCAAGGCAAAGGCCAGGATCACGAGGGCCATAAAAACGGATATCAACGTCAGCAGTAAGGACTCCGTAATAAATTGGGCAACCAGGGTCTTCCTCCGGGCGCCAATCGTTTTTCTTACCCCTATTTCCTTGGCCCTTTTTACAAAACGCGCCGTGGACAGACTGGTGAAATTGATACAGGCGATCAATAAAACAAAAAAGGCGACGGCCAGGAACAATTGCACATAAACGACCTTGCCACTTCCCTCCCTCAGATCATGGAGGTAGATATCCTTGTAGGACTGCAAATGCAATTCCAGGCTATAGCCAGGTGCAGGGGGTGTGTACTTATAGGAATAATGAAGGAGTTTTCTTTCCAGGGAAGCCTTATCAGCTCCAGGCCATAATTGCACCACCGTAAAAGGGCCGGTGGTCACCCAGTTCTGTAGCCCTGTGCCAGCCGTAAAGGCTGTCCAGTTAACGATGAAATTGAACTCGCGCGACGAAGCCGCTGTTATATTTTCAAAAACGGCAGTTACGGTAAGTGTTGCTTTGTTCTCATAACGCAGACTTTGGCCCATGGCCCGCTCAGGGCTTCCGAAAAAAGCTTCCGCCATTTTACGGGAAATGGCAATACTCCCAGGACCAGACAGGGCAGCCGAAGGTGTTCCTTCAATCAGTGGGTAAGAAAACATCTTAAAAAAGTCTTCTGACCCCGCATTTCCCCACCACTTCATTTTCTTCTCCCCTGCCTGAAAGGTGCTGATGTCCTTATACTCCTCCATCCCTGAGGCATATTGCACCTCTGGCATGACGGTTTTAAGTTCTTTAGGCAACAAGGCTGAGGTCTCGTAGTCCTGGTTCACTTTACCGGAATGGCTTTCTCTTTCATAAACCGCAAACAACAATGGTCCATTGGCATGGAACGCGTCAATATGCCTTTCATCCTGTACCCATAACAGGATAAACAAGCCGGTAACGATACCCAGGGCTAACCCGGAAGCATTGAGCAAGGAGAAGAACCTGCTGCGTGTAAGGTTCCTGTAGGCGATAAGGAGGTTCCATTTCATACAGATAATATACAAAAGAAAACCGGCCGGACAAAACGGTTATGGGGCAGGCCCATTACCGTTT
Source organism: Beijerinckiaceae bacterium (assembly GCA_903970475.1). Taxonomy (GTDB): domain Bacteria; phylum Bacteroidota; class Bacteroidia; order Chitinophagales; family Chitinophagaceae; genus Dinghuibacter. The sequence continues at coordinate 20,639 of CAJCIQ010000069.1, read as the reverse complement.
TTGGAAAAATAGTTCATATAGAAAAGCCACAAGCGATTGCTTGTGGCTTCAAGGAGTTGACTGGTTAAGTTTAATTCTTCACCATTACAGTGTCCAGCGAATGGATCACCCCATTACTGGAGGCCAAATCATGTTCCTGGATCTCCGATCCCTCTATTTTTACATGGCCGTTATTTACGTGTACATGTAACTCTTTGCCATTGAGCGCTTTTAGCTTTTCTCCATCTTTCAGGTCCTTGAAATTAACTTTACCTGAAATGACATGGTGATTCAATACATCCAACAATTTGGCTTTATTCTCGGGCTTCATTAGGTTATCCAGCACACCCTTGTCCAACTTCTCGAATGCACGGTCGGATGGGGCAAAAACAGTATAAGGACCGACTCCGTTCAATACACTATCCAGACCTGAAGCAGTAACGCCTTTAGTCCATGTGGTCATACTCTTGTTCGCACTTATAACCTGTGTGATGTTTGACATTTTCTTTGGTTTTTGTTACGATAGAATAATCGATAACAGGTGTAAGGTAGACTTATATCAATCGGTTCCAACAATTATGTTTGGTTTCCTATGGTTTATACCAGGATGGTTTCCTTAAATACCGTAGATGGATGGGTAGCCACCAAGCTGTTGCGTAGCATGCAAGGCCCTGAAAAAATAAATTACCTTACGTCGCCTGCATCTAAAACGACCACAATTGCAGGCGAAGGAGAAATTGCTCGTGACGGTTGATTGGACAAAAAAAGCCATCCAGCATAGTTGCTGGATGGCCTCACGCCAATCGATGGCCAAGCTATCAAAAGGCTAAAAAGGGGCTTTCTATTCAATCCGGATGTATGGTAAAGCGGCTATAAGTCCTATTGACCTACCACAGCCGGTTCCACCGTTTCCAGCTTGGCTGCGACCTGATCTATGAGCATGGTGCTCACACCTACCTGGGTAGCGCCGGCTGCCACATCATTGAGGAACTCTGAGAAGGCTCCGGAAGTAACGGCGGCGGCTATCCTTGGATTAACATTGGGATTGTGGGCGTCGGGCATGGTCAATCCCGTATAGAGGTAGGAAGTGGCTCCAGCGGCAACAGACACGAAATCTGTCAGGTTGCGGCTCAGGGAATCAAATCCGCTCAGGTTTCCAGCGCCCACTTCAGACAGCAGGGTGTGGAAGTATCTATTAATGGAATCGTCGGCAGCGATAACAAATATAGTGGAATCAATCACTTTCCTGATGTTGAGGCGACCTTGTTGAATCATGCTTGGTCCATTGTCTGGAGGATTAGCATCTTCAACCAACGTGGTTCCACCAAGTGAATCATATAGGGTCATGGTCGTGGTGGAATTATTCTTACTCTTGGAGCAAGAAGTAATAGACAACGCAAATAGGCCAACGGCTAATAAGCAACATAGTGCAGTTTTCATATTCATGAGCTTTTAATTGTTTAAAAATGTTCTTTCACCCAATTTCCAATCCTGGCCGTAAGCGCTGCGGGCACTACCGGACATCCGCTCAGGTAGTCCGATCCTGTAGGCAAAAAGCGTTGCGCAGACTTATAGGGTAATTGTTGTTTGAATGCATCTACGATGGCATTACCGGTATTCTGGGTGGTAAAAAAGAGGAAGAATACCTTATCAGATTTAAGGCTTACAAAAGCCTTATCTATCCCCTTTTGTTTAACCAACCAGGCATAAATAGTGTCTGCATCTGACTGAACAATGGGCTGATGTAAATCAATACGTACCATGGTCCTCGAATAAGGACTGATGTGTTTTGGACGGGTGACGAAATAGATATGAACTGCCAGCACCAGTACCAAAAAGGCAAAAATGCTCCCTGCCCATATCATGGACTTCTTTTTCATGGGTTCCCTTTAGTTTAGAGGTTTTGAATTTCAATCCAACCACGCGACCAGCCTTGTTTAGCCTAAGTCACACCCTCAAAGCACAAGAGCTGTCTCCATGCAACAAGGGGCGTATGTATGCAACATTAAACTTGGATAAGGTTATAATTGTAAACCTGAATGACTGTTTGCAAAGAATTTACGACAATTGTATGACTATGGATTTCCGACCCCCAAGAACTTTTACAAAGTTTTTTCAGTTAAAACTCAAAGGTTCTTCCCAGTCAATTGACGCACAACCTCCCTATAGGTTTCACCTACAGGTAGTTCCAGCTCTTTGAGGAACAGGCTGTTCTTACGGACAGCGGTAATGCCGGCTATGGAGACAATATAAGACTTATGGATGCGTAGGAACTTATCCGAAGGAAGTTCTGCCTCCATGGCCCGGGTGCTCATACGGACCAATAGGGGTTTGGGGGCGCTTTTGAGGTGAATTTTGACATAATCGCCTGATCCTTCGACCCATATGATGTCGGAGAAGTGGATTTTAACCAGGCTGTAATCGATGGGGAGGAAAAAGAAGTCGGCGTGGGGTACCGAGCTAGCGGGGGCTGGCGCACCTGAAGCCGCAGTAGGAGCGCCCGAAGCCACGGAAGGGGCGCCCGAAACGGAAGCTGTCCCAATAGGGGAAGTGGCAGTGGCCTGTTTGGCGCCTGTCCTTAATAGTTGGAGCTCCTGTGCTTTGTTACAGGCTTTCATGAAACGGTCCAGACCGACTGGTTTTACCAGGTAATCCACCACGTCCAGGTCAAACCCGTCGGAGGCAAACTTTTTATAGGCGGTGATGATGATGACCATGGGCCTTTTAGCCAGGCTTTGGATGAATTGCAGTCCCGTAAGCCCTGGCATCTGTATATCAATGAACATCAGGTCCACGGCTTTTTCCTGAAGGGCTTTGGTCGCTTCAAAGGCGTCCCCGCAGGTAGCCACCAGCTCCAGGAAAGGAATTTTGCTGATATAATCGGCCAGCAGGTTTAAGGCAAGTGGCTCATCATCAACGGCAATACAGGTCAACATCAGTGTAAATTTAGGGTCAAAGAAACGGTAAACCAATCCTGATGCTTCTTAATCCTTAAGGAATGCTGGTCACCATATAGTAGGTTCAGCCTTCTTTTTACGTTGGTTAGTCCTATCCCAGAGGTCTTGTCTTTGGCCTCCGGATAAAGGTCATTGAACTTATTGCCCACCGTAAAATACAATACCTTGTCCTGGACATGCAAACTGATCTCAATGGTGGGTTTTTCTATGATCCCCACCCCATGCTTAAAGGCATTTTCCACAAAGGGGATCAGGAGCATGGGTTCAATTTCATAAAAGCCTTCCGGAGCCTCCAGGGAAGCAAATATATTGACCTTACCCCCAAAGCGTTGGCGCTGGAGGTCGATATAACTTTGCAGATACTCCACTTCCTTTGACAAACCCACCTTATCCTCATCCGTATCATAGAGCATATACTGCATCAGCGCGGACAACTTTAAAATGGTGGGCCCCAGTTCGTCCGATTTTAAGCGCTCCAGGGCCACCAGGTTGTTTAGGATATTGAATATAAAGTGGGGATTAATCTGAGAACGTAAAAAGGACAACTCCGTTTTTAAGTGTTCTTCCTGGGTCAACTGTACCAGCCGGTCTGCCTCCATCTTATCACGAATCATGCGGTAAGTGGTGGAAATGGCAATGGTCAGCAAAAAGGTAGGAATAAGGAACTCACAAGTGGCGCTCATATGGAAGAACGGGATCTCGAACACCACTATAAACAGAAAGGCATGTAAACCAAGGACGGCCCCAAACATCAACAGCGCCGAAGCTATATACAATAAGTATTGTCTGCCGTACAATAATCGGGGCACCAGGACATAGGCGTTCAGGTAAAAGGGGCCTACCCACAGGAAATTGGTCGCCAGGTTCAGGTAAAAAAAGGCCAAGTCATAGGTTCCCGCACCGGGAAAATGATGCTCACCGTGGTGATCTCTGAGCAGGTAGGGCAACGCCAGGGCGATGATCCACACCCCTACGTGGGTCAGGATTCGTACGCTCCTGCGTTGATACCATTGGACTTCGGGCATTTCCTTTGTTTCCATAACAGCCGTTTCCTTTTATGGGTGCGCTATTCGCTTTGACTATCTACGTTGTTATTACGCCTGTGGAACAGGCTCGCATCCACCTTCCCAAAGCTATAGGCTAAGTTAAGCCTGAATAATTGGGGATCCCTGAAGCGATTGTTTTCCTGCGCAAAATACGTACTGTAAGAATATTGATCCTGGTGACGCGTCCTGAAAATATCGCTGACACTCAGCGTCAGGTTGAGTTTGTTGTTCAGGAAAGTTTTTTTCACACCCATATCCACGGCCCAGAAAGGCTTAATGTACCCCTGAGAAGAAGATTGGGATTGCATATTGGGGGGGCCAGGCTGTCCAGAGTTTGTATTGACGGGCAGGTTGGTCTTGGATTGATACATCCCGGATACTTGCAAAGCAAAGCCTTTGGGCAACTTGAGGTTGGTGTTGAACTTTCCAAACCAGCTCCACAAGGCATCATAAGCTACATCGGAGGTATTGCCTTCATTGATCGCTGAATGGTAGAGGTTGATATTGGCATTAGCGTCCCACCACTTGGTCAGGGTCAGTTGGGCGGTGAGCTCTGCACCTTCCGAATAGCTGGAATTGGCATTGATATAGGTATTGATCAGGGAAGTTTCGCCCGTGGCAGCGTTGGTGTCCTGTTCAACATAACCGGTGATCAGGTGGTTGGTATACTTATAATAGATGGAGCCCATCAGGGTATTGTTCCCTTTGAAGGTCTTCATATAAGACAACTCTAGGCTTTGGGTAAATTCGGGAACCAGGTTGGGGTTCCCCCTGGTAATGTCCAGCTTATTGGAAGAATCCGTATAGGGAATAAACTGGAAAAAATTGGGGCGGTTCACCCGGCGGGTATAGCTCAACTGCAATTCCTGGTCTCCGCCCAGTTTCTGGCTGAAGAACAAAGAAGGAAAGAGGCTTACCGGATACTTATTAGAGAATGTTTCCCCTGAGTTGAGCAGGGTGCCGTGATAGTCTGAACTTTCCGCCCTCAAACCGACCTTATAGGTAAAGTTCCTGATGCTGCTACTGATGGTGGCGTAGGCGGCATATACATCACTGCGGCTTTTGTAATTGCTGGCGGGTGTGGGTATCAACACATATTCGCCAGAGTCGAAATTATAATTGTTGTTGACGTTACTGCGGTCCTGTATAGCCGCTCTTAATCCGGCTTCCAGCATGGTCTTCGAAGACAGGGGGTTGGCGTAATCGGTCTGAAGGATGATGTTCTGGTCATTGCCGCCGCCCGCTATCTTTTGTAACAGCGAAGATTGAAGCGGAGTCGTAGCATCTATCCCATAGGTATTGGTGACGTAATTGGTATTGTTAGAAGCATTCCCTGAAAAGTAACTGGCGTCTGCCGTCCATTCTTCTTTTTCTTTGCTGAACAGCTGCTTGAAACCTACGGTACCACCCCTGCCCTGAAAGGACCTGGGTCCCCATATCCGTTCCGTACTGTAATTGCTCACCGTCCCTGTAGCATACAAACTGTCTGTATTCATGGTAATGGAGCTGGGAGACTGCTCGTGGTGCATCATCGCAAAACCAGTCAAGGAAATGGTTGTTTTGCTGCTGAGAAAATAATCCAGGCCCAAACGACCAAAGATCATAGACCCCTTGTTGGTATCCAATTCATTTTGGCTGATGGAGGTATTGGGGGAACTATTGAAGGTATGCTGAAGGGTAGATCCCACTGTCCAGTCCCGTTGGGTCCGGGCATTGATGTCTGCCGATACGTTGATTTTATTTTCCCTGAAATTCAGACTGGCGCCTGCACCTACTCCCCCATGGCTATCTCCGTTAACCCGGACGCTTCCGTTATAACCCCTTTTGCGGTTCTTCTTCAACACGATATTGAGGATACCCGCGCCTCCGCCTGAAGCATCGTATTTGGCCGAAGGGTTGGTAATGACTTCTACCGTTTCAATGGCGTCTGAAGGGATTTCATCGAGGGTTAGGGTGGTTGGTTTACCATCTACCATGAGCTGGGGGCTAGACCCCCTTAAGGATATATTCCCGTCAATGTCTACGTTCACACTGGGCACATTTTTCAATACGTCCAGTCCGGTACCGCCGGCGGCCACCAGGTCCTTGGATACATTGAATACTTTTTTATCCATGTCCAGGGTCATGGTAGGCTTATCGGCTTTAATCACGACTTCCTGCAACTCCTTAGCAGCCGGATCCAGTTTTAGGGTCCCCATATTGGCTTCCACCTGTCCTGGTCCCAGATGAATGGAATGGCTGACAGGATTGTAGCCCACAGCCGTTATGCGTACTTGGAATGACAGATTGACCGGCAAATCTTCAGCAGAAAAGGATCCGTTACCCTTGGAGCTGATGCCCTTTATAAGCACAGCCTTGGTTTTTCCGGTAGCGGGATCTGTTTTTTCCTGGAGCAGCAGGATGCTCGCTCCATTAATGCCTTTTCCGGTGGAATCGGTCAGTTTTCCGTAGATATGTCCATTGGCATTTACGGTGCCGCCGGGACCGCCGTCCGCACCGCCGGGAGGAGGGCCGCCAGGGCCCTGGGCAACGACTGTAGAGGCGAGGAGCAACAAGGTTGCAAGGATTCCGAGATACTTCATACTCCAAAACTACCTCCCATCATCCACCTGCATTTTCGTGTTGAGTACAAGGTGAAAAAAACAGAGGTGAACCCTAAAAATCCGGGGGGAAATCCTATTTTGGGTCTATGAACAATGATAACCCGCTGATTTTCCGTATTCCTGAGGAACGAATCAAAGCTATTAACAAAAAATCCCTCCTTTACGTCGCCTTTGGCTTAGCCTTATATGGTGGAATTGCCATAACTATAGCTGTGTATACGGATCACTGGCCACCGGATACCGCTTCCTTCATTGGGGTAGGATTGGTGTTACCAGTCCTCACTTTTGGTCTTATAAGAGGCATGCGAAGAAGGAGTGCAATCCTTCGCTCCTATGCTATTGTTTGGGATAACCTAACAATCACCAGAAAAGAAAACGGGAAAAAAGATCATACACTATATCATGGGGAGATTAAAAAAATACAGCAGAGTAAAAATGGTAACCTGATCATTATCGGCCCTACCATAACGGAGAATATCCTCATCCCGAAGTCTATTGAGCAGAAAGAAGCGTTGATGACCCTTTTGGAAGAGGTCCTCCCGATTGAACCCTTCCATGCGACCCAGCAGATGTGGATACTGGTTATCATTACTTACGCGGCATTCATTTCCCTCCTGGCATCCTGCATTTTATACCAAAAATATTCCTGGATTCCGATGGTGGCATTGATCATCAACGCATTTCAGCTCTATAGGGCATTCACGCACAAGCAAACCACCTATCGAATTAAACTGTTTGCCATATTGAGAGTAGTACTGCTTATTATCTTAATACTTTATCAGCCTATTATGCAAAATATCAAGCTCTAAAAATGAAGGACGAGCGCCGCCAGATATTCAAGGTTACAGAAACAGGCATCAAAGCTGCTGTCAGAAAGTACCTCGGGATAGTGCTGATTACCATTACCCTTATTGTGGTTTTGGTTTCTATCACGGGGAAATTCGAAGGCAACTTAGATAAATCCTTCCTATACATGGTGTTTGGGGTAATTGCTGCCATTCTTGCCATTTTCGTCGGCTTGGCTGTGCAACAAATAAAAAACATCCTAAAGTCTTACACCCTGTTTTGGGACTCATTGACCGTAACCAGAATACAAAAAGGTCAAACGGATCTGGTACTCTACCATGGAGAAATAAAAAGCATAGGGCAAACAATCACTGGTGGTTTAATCATACGAAGTAATAATAATGACGGTTCCATCTTGATTCCGAATGGCATTGAAAGGAAAGAAGAACTCAAATCCCTGCTCAGTTTGGTTCAACCCATTACGCCTTTCAGCGTGGATGCTAAAAGGTCAATCAATCTTGGTTTTACGATAGTGGCTAACCTTACCTTCATTACCACTTGTTTATTGGCCATAAGCCATCATTTATGGTGGCTGGCTATAGTAGCGATTCTAATAAATGTCATTCAGTTTTTCAGGATCCGGAGAAATAACAATTACACCATCTATGATAGGAGGTTTGCCCGGTTCAGGATTATATGGCTTGGGTTGTGCCTACTTAGGGTTATACCAGATCATTACTTTCGTTGATTCAATGCATAAGACTATTTTGAGTCTCCCATTTTCCTACCAGAGACGTTAAAGAAAATTCGCCTTGATCGTATCGAGCACTTCCTGCCCATCACCCGCGAGGGTTTGGCGGAGCATGTAGAGGCTGAATCCCTTGGCTTGCTCAAACGTGATTTTGGGGGGCATAGCCAGTTCTACCGGGGAAACAACCACGTCTACCAGGACAGGTCCGTTTTGCGCCAGGGCGGCTTCCAGTGCTGGTTTTACTTCTTCGGGTTTTTCCACCCGTATGCCCTTGATGCCTATGGCTTCGGCCATGGAAGCGAAGTTGGGATTAACCAGGTCCGTACCGTAAGGAGGATAGCCAGCCACCTTTTGTTCCAAAGCAACAAAGCCCAGGCTGCTGTTATTAAAGATGATGACTTTGACGGGCAACTGATATTGCAGCAGGGTGAGGAAATCGCCCATCAGCATGGCAAAGCCTCCGTCTCCGCACAATGCAATGACTTGCCTTTTGAGGTCCACGAACTGAGCGCCAATGGCCATGGGCATGGCTGCTGCCATAGATCCATGGTTAAAGGATCCGATTAATCTTCGCCCGCTTTCCATACGCAGGTAACGCGCAGCCCAAACCGTTGGTGCACCCACGTCCGCCGTGAAGATGGCGTTTTCCTGAGCGAGTTCGCCTACGATTCTGGCCACATATTCCGGATGAATGGGCACTTCCTTTTCCGTTCCCTTGGCATGACTATCCAGGGATTTACGGCTGGCCTTATACCGATCAACGCATTTATCGAGGTGTGCACGGTTGGATTTTTGCTTAATCAAAGGCAGGAGGTCCAGCAGTGTTTCTTTCACATCCCCCATCAGGCCCAGATCCAGCTTACAACGCCTGCCCAGTCGTTCTGCACGGATATCGATCTGCACGATCTTCTTATCGGTTGGATAAAAGTCTTTATAAGGAAAATCTGTACCCAAGAGCACCAATAAGTCTGCGTCTTCCATGGCGTGATAACCGGAGGCAAAGCCAATAAGCCCCGTCATGCCTACATCGTAGGGGTTGTTATACTCCACGTGCTCTTTACCCCTGAGTGCATGCACCATGGGAGAAAGAATGGTGCTGCCCAATTGCATGAGTGCTGCATGCGCCCCCTTACATCCACTTCCACACAACAGCGTGACCTTATCCGTGCCATTGATCAAGTCAGCCAGCGTTTGCAACTCTTCGTTGGAAGGCCGAATAGCCGGACGGGCGATCATCAGGCGGTGCTGGAGGGCATCGTCCTCGACCTTTTGCAAGGCTACGTCTCCGGAGATGGTAACGACCGCTACCCCACCCAATCCAATGGCGTGTTGCATGGCCATTTGTAGTATGCGGGGCATTTGACGGGAAGAAGAAATCAATTCACAATAGTGGCTACACTCTTTAAAAACAGACTCCGGATGGGTCTCCTGAAAATAGCCCGTACCAATTTCAGAACTGGGTATATGGGCAGCAATGGCCAGGACAGGAGCCATACTCCGATGGCAATCGTATAATCCATTGATCAGGTGCAAATTTCCGGGCCCACAGCTACCCGCACATACGGCCAGTTGGCCCGTGACCTGGGCTTCCGCACCTGCGGCAAAAGCCGCTGCTTCTTCATGACGGTAGTGGATCCACTGGATCTTACCACTGCGCCTGATCTCATCTACAATGCCATTGAGGGAATCACCGACGACTCCGTGAATACGCTTTACGCCTGCTTGGACGAGGATGTCAATCAGTTTTGCTGCTACGGTGCCGGCCATAAGTTTGAGGTTTACTTTCGATGCCCTAAAGTTATACCTTAGCAACCTTCAAAAACCTTGGTTTTATGAATCTTCGCGCCTTGGAACAGGAATTTATTGGATATATACAACATGGGGGCGCGGACGCCCCAACGGCGGACGTCGGTGGCGGTCCTGCTGACGGCTCCCATGACATTGGTCACTTCCGCCGGGTCTGGCGTATGAGCCAAATGCTCCAGGAAATGGAAGGGGGCCAGGCCGACCTGGAGGTGCTCCTTGCTGCGGCCTATTTTCACGACCTGATCAGCCTGCCCAAAAACCATCCTGACCGCAAGAAATCCTCTGTTTTGAGTGCAGAGAAGGCCGGGGAACTGTTAGCCACTGTTTTTCCCCAATTCCCTAAGGCTAAAATTCCTGGGGTTCAACACGCCATAGAGGCCCATAGCTTTTCAGCGGGGATACCCGCCCGGACCTTGGAGGCCAAAATCCTTCAGGATGCTGACCGGATGGAAGCCCTAGGTGCCATTGGCATAGCCCGTACTTTCTATACTGCCGGTTTTGTCCACAGCCGTATGTTCCACGAGTCCGATCCCCTGGGCCTTGACAGAACCTTGGATGATACCCAATTTGCCCTGGATCATTTTGTGCTGAAATTACTCAAGCTCCCTTCTATGATGCAAACCGCGTCCGGCAGGCAGATTGCGGAGCAAAGGGCAGCAACGCTGGCTTCCTTCAGGGAGCTGATTGCTCAGGAGATTATGGGGTTGTAGCCTACTTCACCTTTTCCAATAGAAAGTCTTCAACGTTCGCAGGAGAAATGGCGGCCGTTTGTGTGCCAGGATAGTTTTCTATGAAGGTTTGAGAGAATTTTACTCTTTCTGCTGGATTCCACTTTATTTCAAAGGCGGATAATGCTCCTTCCTCCTCTTCAATAAGGTCAACTTCTTGTGGTTGGGTCGTACGCCAAAAATAATTTGTCGCATCCTTACCCTGGTAGGCTAAAAATTTCTTCCGTTCAGCAATCACAAAGTTTTCCCAGAGCGCCCCCACATCTGACCTGGAGGAAAACCTGTTAAAGTTTCCGATAATCGCATTACGAATGCCGCAGTCGTAGAAATATATTTTCTTACCCTTTTTAATTTCGTTTCGCACGTTGCGATGCAGGGCGGGAAGGCGGAATATCACAAAGGTCCTTTCCAAAAGGTCAATATATTTTTCAATGGTTTTAAAGTCAGCACCGACCATCTGTCCCAATTCACTAAAATTGACCTCACTTCCAACTTGAAGAGCCAATGCCTTTAGCAATTTTTCCAACAGGGCCGGCTTTTTAACCTGTTCAATTGTCAATAGGTCCTTATAGAGGTAACTATTGGCAAGCAGTTTTAGCAACTCCTTTTCCTCTCCTGATTTGGTCAGAATTTCCGGATAATAACCAAAGCGTAGACGATGCTCAATCAGGCGCTTTTCTGTTAGGAGCCCATGATGAGCTACCATCTCCGAAAAGCTGACTGGATAAAGCATACATTCATACTTACGTCCTGTTAGCGGCTCATTTACCCTACTCGATGGTTCAAAGGCCGATGATCCCGTGGCTATAACCTGAACCTCTTTTATTTGGTCGGTAAAAAGTTTTACGGTCAGGCCTATATTTTGAATTCTTTGCGCCTCGTCAATAAATATGATCTTTTTATTCCCAAGAAGTGCTTTTAAGGTAGTCGAAGTAGTATTGGTCAGCAGCTCCCTGACATCTGCCTCATCCCCATTGAGGTAAAGATGATCTTTGTTTTTAAGCAGGTTTTCAACGAGCGTCGATTTTCCGCTTTGCCGGGGGCCAAATCAACACGGCCTTCCCCTTAAATAGCCGCTTTCCTATAGTATGCTGGAGTAACCGAATTATCATAATTCGGGTATGCAAACCTCAAATATTATAATAATTCCATATTTAAGTCCAGGATAAACATAATAAAACTGGGATTTGGTGGTGAAAATGGTCAGAGCGGGCCCTATGAGCCCCATTTACTCCTGCCCCCAGGCGACGATTAAAAATGGCCCGTAAGCCCGGTATTTGGGCAAACCCGTGAGGTCAAAGAGGGTAAACCCAGGCTTACAATAAGGGATAAAATAGGAGAGGATATCCTTTTCTATGTCCCGTATGGGCCAGTTATTCACTGCTTCAACGTGGGTAGTACATTGGTAACAGTATAGGTTTACGGTGGCCACCTTTCCTTCAAAACCTGCTCAAAGTCCCTGAATGCCGCCACACCGAGGTATTGTTTCCAGGCATCCTCGTTTTTCTGCAAAGAGGAAAGCAGGGATTTAGTCAAAGTCTTAACTATTTTGCAATCCTTGAGCGTATCGGGTTCCCCTTTTACCATGCCTACCATGTCCGCGATGGTCGTGGGCGCGTCCTGATGAGGAAAAATATACTGCAACGCCCTTATATATTGCGGGCTCCGTTCAAAGTCAATCCCCCAGGCCACTACCCTATCCGTATCTGCCCGGGTTAGATTATCGTTTCTCCAGTCATTCCAGAAGCGCTTATTTCTCAAGGATATGTAAGCCGTATCACCTGTCGTCAGAAACACCTGGGTACAGACTTGCAGGGAATAGCCACTCTCCAGGAAGAAGTGACGGGTATGAAAATATTGGTGAAGAAAACGCAGCCAAACCGTAGGCAACCGGGTATAGAACCCCAGGTAGTGAGATCCCCCTTCCGCCGCTAACACCAAACGGTAAGGCTTCAGCTTTTCTCTCAAGGTATCCTGGGTCTGTGCATCAAATCCGGAGTCCAGGGAAAAAGCAAAATGGTGGGCAGCTAGATAAGTATACAAATCGGATTGGGCATGGGCTGACGGCCCGAACAGGCTAGCGATGATTAACAGGCTGAAGTTTATCCATTTTTTAACAAGGGTCATTTCTAAATATATCTAAAATCTGTTAACTAATCTTATATTTAGCTTGAACCCAGAATACGCGCCGGCCTAATGCCTACAGAATTTGACACCAGGTATGTGCGCTACACCAAGTTTGATCAACACCTTGTGGTAGCCGCCTACAAACCAATCGTACACAAAATCACAGAACCCATATCCAGAGAAATCGTACAAGACAGGTTGGCTCTGAACTTGGGAAATAACCTATTGATCCTGGTCAAAAACGAAAACGGAGTTTCCTTCGATAGTGCCTCTATGCGGTACTTGTCCAGTCAGGAAGGTCAATCCGGCATATCGGCCGCGGCCATCTTAGTACACCGTTGGGCAGACGCTGTACTGGGCAGGTTCCTACTCAAAATAAAAAGACCGGGTATAGACACCAACCTATTCACCAACGAAGCAGATGCCCGGGCCTGGCTTAAATGGAGGTATTTCCACCATACCATAGAAAGGCATCCGGAGGCTTTGTTGATTATGGATAAAACCGGTCAACTCACCAACGCCAACCATAAGGCATGTGCCCTTTTAGGATACACCAAAGCAAACCTGGTGGGCAAAACCATGCATTGGTTGAGCCAGGGAAACGAATGTTTTTCCCCAGGACAAATCAGGCGGCATTTATCCTCTTCAGGGCTGGAGGTATTACCTGTAAAGCAACTCAAAGCCCAATCTGGTGCTGGAATACCGGTGCAACTTACCCTCACGCAAGTTAAAGAAGGATGGAGTAAACAAAGAGAGATGCTGATCATGGTCAAGGACCTAAGTCTTACAGGTATCCTGGCCACCGTAGAAAATGCCCTGGAAACAACCCCATGTCCCAAGGAACACAAAACCCTTACCGCAGCACAACAACTCCTCAAACACGGTCCCCGCAAAGAAATACGCCTTACGCCCAGGGAACAGGAAATCCTGCCCCTGATTGCCCAGGGCCTGACCTCTAAAGAGATTGCACAGGTACTGGATTGTTCAGATAGAACCGTTGAAAACCATAGGGCAGCCATGTGCAAAAAATTCGGAGAACATAGTCCCTCCCAATTGATATCCCGTGCAAAAGAATGGGGTTATCTATAGGGTAAAAGTCTCTTTTTGCTGCAAAGTAGTCGCAGGCCGCCCTATGTGATGGGATACTTCTATACGAGCTTTGGTGATCGTCAAAGCCTATTGATATGCCCTCCATTGTAACCGCCATTGTAACCACTACGCACGAGCTCTTAGATGCCGTTGATCAAGTTCCTACAGCGCGTTTTTTCCTCCCTCCTGCTGAGGGCGGATGGTCTCCGGCCCAGATTGCAGAACACATGCTCAAATCAGAAACGGGCATCACGCGTTTGTTTAAGCTTGGACATACAGCGTCCACCGAGCGCGCGGCTGATCAACACGTCAAAGCCATTGAAGGAATATTCCTTGATTTTAATGCAAAGTATGAAGCTGCCGAAGCGATACAGCCTTCTGATATGCCCCTTAAAAAGGAAATAGTTTATAAAGCTTTGCAAGTAAATCGCGAAGACCTTTTAAAACTTGCGGAAAAAACAGATCTTACACTGACCTATACCGACCGGATATTTCCAGGGCTGGGAACGCTCACTGGCCTGGAGTGGTTAACGGTGTTGGTCACGCATTGCCAAAGGCATATCCTTCAACTAAAAAACACGACCTGATCTCCGGATCACCTCTATGATCGAAAGAGCTGCCGCTTACGCCCTGTTGCTTACATTTTTCGTTCTGGAATCCGCACTTAGAAAAGGGGACATTGCCCGATCTCTGGCCAGGGCGCCCGATGACCAGAGTAGTACTTTATACATTTTCCTCTCCCTGATTATTATTTTATTGGTATCCATCTTCCTGGACTTCTGGCATGTGGGTATATTTCATAACCAGCCTTTGGCCATTGCCGGTCTTTTTGTTATGGTTTTAGGGCTGATCCTGCGCAGCTACTCTGTTATTGCGCTCAATCAATTTTATACCCTTGGGTCTCTGGATCAACAAGACCTTATTGAGAAAGGGCCCTATCGGATTATTCGGCATCCAGGATATTTAGGCACCATACTCTGCTGGTGTGCCGCCGGCCTGGCCATGGAGAATTACATCGTGTTCATCATTGGGGTGCTGTTCCTTACGCTTGCTTATAGTTATCGGATTCATTCGGAGGAAAAAATGCTTATCCTCCGGTTTGGGGATCGGTACCGTAGTTATCAACGTAGGACCTGGCGGTTGGTTCCTTGGGTTTGGTAGGGGGTTTTTATTTCCCGCTGTCCCACTGGAATTTGCGGATACCGATAAAGAAAAAGATGCCGGCATATCCAATGGTAAGTAAAAGCGCATAGGTTGAGTCCAGATTCCAAGTGCTGATATTCATGCTGGATGCCACAATTCGTTCAACCGTCCCATAAGGCGACCACTGCACTATTTCCTGTGTAACATCGCCAAGAAGGCCACTCTGCCCAATCATACCCGACATGATGAATACAAAATATACCAGCCTTGTAGTCGAGTTAACCGTTTCAGGGCTTCTGATTAATCCTACGATCACCTGTCCCATTCCAAGGTAAACAGCTCCGCCGGCAACAGCACACAGGAATAACAATGCATAGGTGGCTGGTGGCAAAGTAAAATGAAGCATATTAAATCCAGCTAAACAAACTATCACAATCAACACTACGATCATGGCAATCTGAACACTCAAACGACTCGCCATAATTGACCAACTAGGTAAGGGTGCTACCCTCAAGCGTTGAAAGATTCGTTTATCTCTATCTCTGGCAATCGTATTGGTATACCCCATAAGCCCAATGGCCATCAAACCAATGGTTATACAGGTAGCTACGGCAACCTGGGGAGGAATTTTCCCGGTGTCTACCGCATTTTTGAGCGTCAACAAAATAACTACCGGAATAATCAATACCAATATGAATGACCGACGATTACGCCATTGAGTGGTAAAGTCTGCCCTTAACAAAGAGCGCAATACTATAGATGTAGATGTATTCTGCATAAAAATCAGTTGAGATTAAGCCCTGATTTCTTTTCCGGTAAGGGCAATAAAGACATCTTCCAAGGTAATCCTACCTTTTCTCGATAATTGAATCACATCAGGATCATGACGATGTTTCTCAATCAAGGACTCGGGTGTGTCAATGGTAATGATCTTTCCATGATCTATGATACCAATCCTATCACATACCGACTCCGCTTCCTCCATGCTGTGGGTAGTTAACAATACCGCGCGTCCACTCTCCCGGATGGTTTCCATTCTTTCCCAAAGCTGACGCCTGGATTGAGGATCCAATCCCGTGGTGGGTTCATCCAAAAGCACCATTTGAGGATTATGGATAGAAGCGATCATCAAGGATACACGTTGCTGCTGACCACCAGATAATTGTCCAAAACGTTTTGAGGAAGAATCGTCCAATTTGATTTCCCTTAGAATGTCATGAATCTTGTCTTTAGATAATTCCACCCCATAAATGCCACCAAAAAGCTGAATAATTTCGGCAATGGTCAGCTCCGGTTGAAAGCTGTTTGCCTGCAATTGCACCCCCATATTGGACTTAGCCTCCCGGGGATTTGTTTTCAAATCATGGCCGAATACGGTGATTTTCCCGGAACGGGGCTTTATTAAGCCCTCTACCGCACTAAGCGTACTGGTCTTTCCGGCACCGTTAGGACCCAACAAACCAAATATTTCCCCTGCCCTTACATCAAAGGACACATCCTTAACCGCCTGAAAAGAGCCATAAAAAACATTCAGGTTCTGCACCTGAAGAATAGAAGTTGTTTCCAGCTGACTCATGTAAACTAAATTATTCGATAAATGTAGTACATCCGCCTATTGCCCGCAACTGGCTGTCAACGAATGGGTAAAATGTTGCGACCTAGAGAAGTTTTTGGGTAAACCGGTTGTTTTTTGAAAAAGTTCCCGCTCGATTAGCTAAATTAATAGTGGTTTAAATATATCCGCGTGATAAGGCATGTAACTATATCTCATAGAATAACGGTAGATCCTAATGTCAGAAGAGGCGTCAGCCATGATGGCATCATGGATGACAGCTCCTTAAAGGAAAAGCTAGAGGGTAACTTTTCCATTCCATTAGCTTCAGCCTTTCCCCTATACCGGTTTTTCCTAACCTTTGATGAGCATCCAAGGTGTATCGGTCAATATCATGAACCGCCCGAAGATCTTGCAGCGCGCAAAGCAGCGACGATGGATAGCAGTATAGGCAATTTACTCTTAAGCAATCTTCCTGGCTGGTCGGATTTGCCGTACAAACACACTTCTGTAACGGTTCATACTTCCATTCAGACAGCAGGTGAACTTCTAAGAAAATCCCAGGATAGTGAAGAACGTGTGCCGGGTCTATTATACAGAGCGCTTCCAGCATTGAATTCCAAAATGGTTGTATCACCGGCCCCGCGTTATAGGGATTCGTTTGGATATGCGCTTAAAGAATTAGGTATGGAGGATCAGGATTCTGCCTCCTTATTGAAGGTTAGTAGCAACCTACAACACCTCTTTTACTTATACGGGATTAAAGAAATCGCTCCTTTAGATTGGCCGCAATTTTTATCGGCGCTTCACGATATAGCTTTCGAAAAGATCATGCTAACGCGAAAGGTGCCTTCGTCCATTGAGTTGGTTCTGGCTGCGCTGATTAAGAATAAGGCAGACCTTCCTGGGTTTTTGGACAATGCTTTTTCGCCTTTGAATAATGGCTTTCAAATCGTCGATTACACCGACGTTCTAAATAAGGCTGAATTTCCGGATAATGAGATTTGGTTCTCATCTCCTTGCCTGATGATGGAGGAAGGGGTGTTTCAGGGGTTGAGTCGTGAGGAAAATTAACAGCGCGTGGCTTTTAACAAAAAACTACCATTTAAATTCAGGGGCCTCCCCATAACTAAAGTTGTCGATAAATACGATTGGCATAATTGCCTGATGCAAATAAGTGCCTCTCAATTCAGAATAAATGATACCTCTTGTCGTTGAAATCGAAGCTGGTTTTATTATTGAATCAAGTTGCTGAGGAATTATAAAAGCGTTATCCTCATTCTTAAGTATCACTTTTTCAAAATCACTTATTTCGAAATAATAAGCTACAGAAAAAGACGCCAACTCTACAGGTTTTGCCAATTCCGAATCTGCGCCATACAGAATCTTAATAAAAACAATAAGGGATACAATCTTAGTGACTTCATCAGTTCTTGTTTCAACCAATACTGTAAAGGATAATCCTTTGGATTGATCGAAATCAGAAGGGGCCATAGCATAATTCTTAGACAGGATTTGTATACCCGAGAATCTAAATCCGATTGGTTCATTACTCATTAAGAACCGGTTTTTATTTTGTTAGCAACCGTAGTAGTTTCAACATTACTAGCTAAATGTGCAACATACATGGTAGGTGAAGCTACTTTAGATCTGTTAAAATTGCCCATTTGTAAAACTGGCTCTGGTTGTATTTGAGAGAAAGGCAAATTCAGCTTCAATTCGCTCCTGATCGAGATCTGATTTTGGGATCCAAGTTCGACGAGGTTCCATTTATAGGTTGGAAATATTATTAATTCGCAATTTAAGGCCTGAGAAAGTTTATAAATTGTTTCAAGGGTCATATTCTCTTGCCCTTTTACGATTTTGCTTATCTGTTGGGGAGTTACATTTAGTGCTTCTGCCAACTTAGATTGATTTAAATCATCCCTATTTTCTAAAACAGAAAGTATCCTTTTCGCTATTTCCCCTGAGTATGTTAACCATTTATTAGACCTTCTCTGTTTAGCATTTTCTCTCCATTTGCTTTCAACGGGAGTCGATATATTTTCTATCCTTTTTTTAAAGTCCTTCATAAAATGTCTTTTAAATCGTCTTCGATTAAAAAATTATTAGATTTTAAATACCTTCTGACGAATTCTAATTTTTCTAATTCCTTATTTGAATCTGGATGATCTTGCATTTTCTTTGTTAGCTTAATAGAACCTCCGGTTATAACATAAGCGTTAGGGCCCATCCGTATCGCATAAATACGCAACAATTTAATTCTTCCTCTTTGAACTGAAGTTTTGGCTGACTGATAAATGGACAGTCTATAATCATCGTCAAACAGTGGCCTAAATATTTGTTGTAGCGTTTTTGCGAACTGACCGAATCCTGCTTCATTATAATCTTGAAACATATCATCTAATTCCAAAACTTCTGGGTAGATCAATGATATAAGACTATCAAGCGACTGGCCATCAAAAAATGGGTCTTTTAAATATTTAAGATTATTTAAAAAATATTCAGATACATACTGAACATTAGACCAAAGATTCATTATCCTATCATATTCCGGTTCCAGATTTCCGTCATATACAAAAGAATATAAACCCTCCCCCGTATTATCGTCCACAAAGATAGGAACTATTCCCATACTTTCAACTTATAGGTTGAATAAATCTATTCTAAACAAAATCACATATCTACATTAGGCCTATGATATTTCAAAAAATACATATTGTTGATATTCAATTTATTACGTATCATTAAAACCGAATTTTCTACTTCAGTCTATATCATTAGAAAATAGCAATTGCTGATGTTGTGAGCAATTTCCGAAAATTTAGAAGCGCAAAGGGGAGAGTCGTTGAGTTACTATAACAATATCAAAAATAGTAGGATGTTGTTTAGATTAACGCACATAAAATGGCTTAAAGAACTGTAAAGTTCAATGCCTTTGCGAAAAGAAAATTTAGTTAGAAAGGAATAAAAGCAACAATCTGCATTTTATGATTTAGTCAAGTTTTGTATAACGCCTAACATCTTATTGAACTCTTCAGGCGTATATAGGCGCGTCATGAACGCGATCTTACCATTTTGATCGATCACCACATTTCTGGTAACGCCAGCACCTTTATCGGCAAAGCGACCAAAAATATCGGCACCAGGATCCAAGGCGAAAGGATAGGTCATACCCATGGTCTTTTTAAAGTTCTTTACCGTATCCATGGGTTGGTCTCTATCTACGGCGATCAGGAATACTCCTTTATCCTTATAGGCCTGCCACAAGTCTTTTTCGAGGTGGGGCATCTCTTCCCTGCACACTTCACACCAGCTGGCTGTAAACTGCAAAACTACTACCTTACCCCTTAGATCCTTAAGCTGCACTGATTTACCATCGGTCAATTGTAGGGTAAAATCATCCGGGGCCTGGTCGCCCACTTTCACCACATATCCTCTATCGTCTGCAGGAGCGTTAACTTTTTGTGCGGATGCACTGAGAACCATGGTTGCCGCAATGACGGTGGGAAGAATATATTGGGATATGATGCGCATATTTCGGATTTTGGGGTAAAGGTAGGGGTTTTAGTCGAGTGAAATTATAGGGAATTACCTATGCCTTCCAGCAGTATCGTCCTTCACATCGTTCTTGAAATTTTTATACATGTAATTCCCCACAGCCTTATAGAAATAACTGGTATCATTCCGGTCTATAACAACAAAGAAAGTATGACGTTTGAAGAATTCCCGGTTTGAGGTCTGGAGGCTGTCGGAAAGAGCGGAATACCGTAAATAATTAATCATTTTATTATTCAATTTATCATTATAATATGTTGGCTTCCATTTAAAATAAAATGCAACTGCACCTGGAGCTATAAATCCATTTAAATCCCTTTTATCGAGGACAATGCATGTCATATTAGGAAATCTCTTTGAAACATCAACAGTATCATACTTCTTAGGCATTTTAATAAATACTGAATCAGAATTTTGCAAATAAATATTATAATCATATCCTAGTGCAAATCCATGGCCGAATGCATAAACAATAGAAATTGCGGTGAGACCTATATATATAAATTTCATAACA
>CAJCIQ010000068.1 GCA_903970475.1 Beijerinckiaceae bacterium | reverse complement strand
GGAGGCTGACTATGCCTATACCCTGGATGGTGGCCCCTCAGGCGCGTTTGAGGACGAAACATTTAATGCCGACGCTGTTCAGATCGATATCCATGGGATCAGTGCCCATCCTGGATATGCAAAAGGAAAACTGCTGAATGCCTTAAAGGTAGCAGGAGATATACTCCATGCACTGCCCAAGCATACATTATCCCCGGAAACGACTTCGGGCAGGGAAGGGTTCTTCCACCCGGTTCGTATGGATGGGATAGCAGAAAAAGCAAGCGTTGAATTTATTGTAAGGAGTTTCTCAATCGAGGAGCTCCAGGCATTATCACATACTTTGCGGGACATAGCGGAGACCGTCGTGAAGGCTTATCCTGGGGCTCACATGGATTTCAAAGTGACGGAACAATACAGGAATATGAAATCTATACTCGACCAACACCCTGAGGTCGGTATCTACGCCAAAGAAGCCATTCGCCGGACTGGCCTTAGATTGAGGGAAGAAAGCATCCGTGGAGGTACCGACGGAAGCCGTCTGAGTCATATGGGACTGCCTTGTCCGAATTTATTCACCGGCATGCAAGGCATTCACTCCAAAAAAGAGTGGATTGGGGTATCTGATATGGAAGCGGCGGTGGAAACCCTGGTGAACCTGGTTCAGGTCTGGGAAGAAAATGCACATCAATAACCCTAATAGCTATGCAAAGTATTTTACTTTTCTTAGGTCTTTTCGTACTGCTACTCATCATTCTTTCCTGCCTGGTTACGGTAGGTCAGGGAAAGGTAGCCGTCATCACTTCTTTCGGCAAGTACCGCCGTATCCTTCTGCCCGGCCTCAATTTTAAAATCCCGATTCTGGAAACCATGTACCGAAAGGTCAGTGTGCAGAACCGGTCTGTAGAGTTGGAGTTTCAGGCTGTAACGATCGATCAGGCTAACGTATATTTTAAAGCAATGCTTTTGTATGCGGTGCAGAATGCTGATGAGGCAACGATATTAAAGGTGGCTTTTAAATTCATCAGTGAAGCCGATTTTATGACGGCCCTGACCAGGACCATTGAAGGCACTATCCGTGGTTTTGTAGCCACGAAGAAACAGGCGGAGATCCTGGGCTTAAGAAGGGAAATCGTGGAATATGTCAAAGCCCAATTGGACCATGCTTTGGAAGAATGGGGGTACCATTTGATGGACCTCCAGATCAACGACATCACTTTTGATAAAGCCATCATTGATTCCATGAGCAGGGTCGTTGCATCCAATAACCTGAAAGCTGCGGCAGAAAATGAAGGCCAGGCTTTGCTCATTACTAAAACCAAATCCGCAGAGGCGGAAGGCAATGCCATCAAAATCTCCGCGTCCGCGGAAAGGGAAGCGGCTCAACTCAGGGGCCAGGGTGTCGCTTTGTTCCGGGAGGAAGTCGCCAAAGGTATGCACCATGCAGCAGATGAAATGAAGCAGGCCAACCTGGATACCAGTGTTATCCTTTTCAGCATGTGGACTGAGGCTATCAAAAATTTTGCTGAAGTGGGCAAAGGCAATGTGTTGTTTCTGGATGGCAGCGGAGAAGGCATGCAGAAGAGCATGTCACAGATCATGGCTTTGATGCAGCTAAAGACAACGCAAGACCCTACAGATATTCCTGCAAAGCCCTCAACGGTCACGAATACTCCTCCCGCAAATACTAATTAACAGTATTTTGTCGTTACTTAAGGTGTACAAAGCAATACATTTGTCTATAAACTACTATTTGGCATGACCCCTCTTTTGTTACAGGCGCTCACCGATTCTGCGATAAGGCTCAAATCCGATTCTCTCGCTCATGCAACCCCTGCTATACCCGTTCAGCATATGAACGTCATAGACCTGCTCATGAAAGGGGGATGGATGATGCTTCCTTTGGCTTTACTGAGTTTGATTGCGGTGTTCGTGTTTTTTGAGCGTTTCTTTTACATACAAAAGATGTCCAAATCGGATGATAATTTTCTCCACATCATCCGGGATAATATCCTTAGCGGGAATATTCAGGCAGCCCGCAACCTGGCAAAGAATACACCTTATCCAGTAGCCAAGGTGGTCGACAAGGGGCTGCAACGCATTGGAAAGCCCATCGATGCCATAGAAAAGAGCATGGATAATATTGAAGACCTGGAGATTTATAAGATGGAAAAGAACCTGGGTATATTAAGCGTTGTCGCCCGTATTGCACCCATGTTCGGCTTCCTGGGTACGATTGTAGGGGTTATTCAGATGTTCTACGAAATTTCATCCAGCCCCGAAGGTTTTTCCGTGAACACGGTAGCCAATGGGATTTATGTGAAGATGGTGACCAGTGCAACTGGGTTGATCATCGGTCTGCTGGCTTATGTGGCTTACGCATACCTAAATACCCAGATCGATAAGTGCGCCAATAAAATGGACAGGGCCAGTGCTGATTTTATAGACATTCTACAGGAACCCACCCGATAAAACAAGGTTATGCGACACCGATCCCGCAGATTAAGGAACCATGAGCCGGAAGTGAGCACGGAAGCATTGAATGACATTTTGTTTATTCTGGTGATGTTCTTTTTGATCGTTTCTACGCTGGCCAACCCAAACGTTATCAAACTGTCTCAGCCTAAATCCAAGAGCGATACCAAAGCCAAACAAAACGTGGTCGTTTCCATTGACGCCAATAAGCAATTATACGTTGGGACTACCAAGGTGACCATAGATCAGCTAAAGCAGGCGCTCACCCCGGTATTGGCAAGAGAAACAGAACAGCCTTCTGTGGTGATTAACGCGGATAAATCCGTTCCCATCGATGACGTGGTGGCGGTTATGCGCATAGCCAAGGAGTTGGGGGCACGCACCGTCCTGAGCGTGGATAACAAAGGTGTGAACTAACGGGCTCGCCTC
This sequence comes from Beijerinckiaceae bacterium, assembly GCA_903970475.1. GTDB lineage: Bacteria > Bacteroidota > Bacteroidia > Chitinophagales > Chitinophagaceae > Dinghuibacter. The sequence goes on along the minus strand of CAJCIQ010000068.1, from coordinate 1,999 downwards.
GGCCGTTCGCCTATAAGCTGGCGCTGGCTCACGGGCGTATTACGAAGTAAGCTTTCGCTGGCTCACGGGCGTTTGGCGCGGATCATGCGATCTTTTCCCTGCAAATCTTTTTTGACGATAATTTCAGTAAGCCCGGTCTCTTCCCACAGGGACCGCGTTTCTTTTCCCAGGGCCTCATTGATTTCTGCATAAACCAGGCTTTCGGTTTGCATCCGCTGCATAGCAAAACCGGCCAGCTTCCGGTAAAACAACAATGGGTCTTCATCCGGTACAAATAAGGCCAGGTGGGGTTCCTGATTCAGCACACGATCGTGCATGGCGTTTTGTTCAGCCAGGGCTATATAGGGTGGATTGCTAACCAATATATGTGGCACTGGGAGTTGGGGCCAGTTGGACTCAACCAGGAAATCCTGGACATAAAATTCAATCCGTGCTCCTGAGTTCCGGGCGTTTTCGGTAGCGACCGCCAGCGCATCAGTAGATACATCGACAGCGTGGAGATTTGCCCCTGGCAAGTGCCTGAACAAGGCTACTGGTATGCACCCGCTGCCGGTGCCAATGTCCAAAATGATGATGCCGCTACCAGGTCGAGCGTCTGCATCTGTGTATGACGGGCCGCCGCCTTGGGCTGTCGCGCCCGCGCCTTGAACTATCTCGCCCGCGCCCGCGCCTTGGGCGGCTGTCAGGCCCCCGGCGGTGGCGCCTTCTGCTACCCAGTGCACCAGCTCTTCTGTCTCCGGTCTGGGGATGAGCACATGTTCGTTGACTTTCAGCAACAAGCCGTCAAACCAGGCTTGGCCCAAGACATATTGAACGGGACGATTGGATAGTAGTTCCTGGGTGTCTGTCAGGAGCTGGGCTAGTTGGGGTTCGGTAATCAGATCCAGCTTCCGGATGATGCGGTCAATGCGCCGGATGCCGAAACGGCTCTCCATCAACAGATCGGTAACGGAAGCGGCCTCTCTGGAATCGTAAACGGTTTCTAATTGTTGAACTGTTTGGGTATATGCTTCTGCGATGGTCATGGGTGCAAACCTAAATCATTGCTACCTTTACTGCATGCATTCCGATGAACTATATATGCGTCGCTGCCTGGATCTGGCGGCTAACGGCTTGGGAAGCGTGGCTCCTAACCCAATGGTCGGCGCTGTGTTGGTCTGTGGCGGCAGGATCATCGGAGAAGGATACCACCAGACCTACGGTCAGGCGCATGCGGAGGTGAACGCCATTAACGATGCCGAAACCAGGTTTGAGCGCGGGGATTGGAGGGATCTGGGCTTTGAAAAAGTAGAAGACCTCCTGAAAGCCTCCACCATTTACGTATCCCTGGAGCCCTGTGCCCATTATGGAAAGACGCCTCCCTGTGCTGACCTCATCATCGCCAAGGGTATCGGAAGGGTAGTGGCAGGAATAAGAGATCCATTTAAAGAAGTCGACGGAAAGGGCATAGAGAAATTGGAGAAAGCAGGTTTGTCCGTAAGCGTGCCTATGCTGGAAGAGGCTTGCAGGGAGATCAACCGTCGTTTTTTCACATTCCATACAAAGCGCAGACCTTATTTAGTACTGAAATGGGCCCAAAGTGCGGATGGGTATATTGGAAAGGCTGATTCCAGGGCGCCCATTTCCAATGCGGTAACCAATGTCCTGGTGCATCGTTGGAGGAGTGAAGAAGCTGCGATATTGGTCAGTGCCCGCACCGCTGTGGTTGACGATCCGGCTTTGACCAACCGGCATTGGGCGGGCGCTAATCCTTTAAGACTCGTATTGGACAGGCATGGCGTTTTGGGCGACCATTTGCATATACTGGATGGCAGCGCGCCCACCCTGGTCTACAATACCCGGCTGGAAGAAAAGCCCTTTGTACATCTACAGGCAGCCGAGAACCTGTTACCAGGGATGTTGGAAGACCTCTACCAAAGAAAAGTGTTGAGCGTGCTCGTAGAAGGAGGCGCCAACCTATTACAATCCTTCATAGACCAGGGGCTATGGGATGAGATCC
>CAJCIQ010000067.1 GCA_903970475.1 Beijerinckiaceae bacterium | reverse complement strand
GGTGGCAAAAAGAATTGCCGTACGAGCCGAGTCACCAAATGTCCAGGCATCATTGCCAGCTTCCAACCTACCGGTAAGCATGAGGGTAGTATGCCCATAGTCGTTGGCATTATTGGTAAGATACATTAAAGTGCGACTATCCGGACTGATCGCACCAGGAGACATAACCTGGAGAGAACCCTGGGGATTCGAGGTCCCAATACCTACGAATCCTGAAGATTTGATCCTCATTCTTTCGGTAAGGTCGGCAGGGCCTCCGCCATCAGAAGTGGAAAAGGCCAGGTCCATGGACTGAACAAGGGCATTGCTGGCAGCATAAGCGTTTAAACGTTCTGCCCTGATCCTTGCACCTATTTCATTGTTATCAACGTCTCTGTAAGTGTAAAAGTCGATATTATAACCCCCACTAATGCCACCAAGCGGCACATTTATGGTACCAGGATCAACTGGGAAGCCCAATAACAAGGTAGATACAGGGTCATTGGCCAGGGCTCTGACCTGAAGCCATCCAGCCGGTGCCGTAGCACTTTCCTTGCCTATGGCCGTATAACCCGTAGAGCGGGTCATCAGCATATACTGGCCTAAATAAGCGCCGGTATTGTCATAACCGGTAATGGAAAAGTCCGAACCTACCTGATTGGTGCCATTTTCCACGTTAAAGGTGGTTAGCCCCCAACGGTAAACCCCAGCATTGTTCAGGAAATAGTGGGTTGTACCTGAACTGGACGTGGTTGGGCTGGTCTGGAAAAAATTGGCGGTATTGGTCCCTGTAATGGTAAAATTTCCGGTGTTTGACGTTCCCATTACAGCGTTTTGCGCATGAAGGGATGCATTCAACAATAGGGCGCCTGCCAATAGGAGTGCTTGACGAATGGGTGATGATTGCATACGTGAGTTTTATATATTTAATTTTCCATATTGATGGTATAATTTTGTCCATCGGCCTTCACCTTTAAAGACTTTGAGGCAATCGATACCACTTTCCACAGATCGACCTTATCATTAATCCTCACCATATATTCAGCCCCCTTATAAGTCACAATGCCAGTCCTCTGCTTTGTATTGCTATTGCCTATATAACCTGTGTACTTCAGGTCCCCAGGATTGAAAACGACCGGTGGTGATACATTCACAGGTCTCAGCCCCGGAGTTTGAGTCAAGCCCTTCGCTTTTCCCTGCTCAGGATCCAACGCTTCATCCATCAAGGAATCCTGTTGATCCAAAAAGGGATCCGGATAATTAACCATCAGGGAAAAGGTATCAACCTTCAACTCCTGATGAATCATGGATTCCTGGGAAATCTTGATGGGAGCCGTGCTTCCGCCACTCATACCATCCACCACCCTATAAATGATCAACCCCCAGAAGAGCGCCACCAGTCCGATAAGCAGCCTTACTGTACTGGCTGTTCTCAAAGAAGTAGGCTCTTTCGAGGGTGTAGACGTGCTCCAGCTGGAGTTTGGCCTCGGTGCTCTTGGCCTTTGAGATCAAAGGCATCAAACTCGGCAACGCTAATAACACCAAAATCCCGATGATGATTAGCACCACCAGGACCTCCGTTAGGGTAAATGATTTGAGTTTGGGTTTAAATTTCAAGGTCACTTTTATTCCGAGGCTTGCATTAAACGTCAACTAAAAAATGAGATTAAAATTTAAGGAATGCTTTTTTCGCTGTTTTAATCTTTTGGGCTTATGAATGTATATGAATAGCGTTGATTATTTCTAAACATATATATGGTACCAGCATACTTTTCTTTTGACAAACTATCTCCTTCTCTGACAAATAATTCGAAATCCCTTACATCACCCGCTCCATATAACTTAGGCCAAAAAACGAACCTCTCGGGGCGCGTTGAAACGGTGAATCCCGTCCCCGATTTAGAAGTTGACATTTCCACTATCGTGCCATGAATATCACTCGAATTAAATAAAGTCCAATTTTTCATATTTTTCTTATGTTCCGAGTTCATCCCAAAAATCACTGCAATTACAAATATTAATACAAACGGGGGCATTAAGTAGTATCCAATTTTCTTAGAGTCGATAGCCATATTTAAATCAATATTTACATTTCTTTTCGAGAGGTCCAAATATAATTGATTTTATTATTCATTATGAGCTTTCTCAATATCGGGGCCATCATACCAATCATGAATTACAAATGTATTAGATGGCGCTATAGCAACTGAAGTAACTTCCCGCTGTATCCCTCTCGGGTTTGTAGTATCATGCCGGATTTATACCATGTATAATCCGTTCCCTGTCTGATTTTTGGTTGATTATTAGTCGTATAAAAGGAATACGAATAATCAGCGGAGTCTAGGAATACCCGATTCTCAGGATCCTGTGCCAAACCTTTGATACTCAGTATTGATATAAAGATGAAGAATAAGCATCCCTTGGTGGAGTGCATAAGCGGTTGGTTATGATTGGACTAGCCATCAATGACGGAAGTCGGGCAAATATATCGAAAGGTATATATAAAAAAATACCCCCTCAACTGCAAGAGGGGGATATTTTTTATAAGTGGTCTTTCCAGAATAAAGATCCTCTTCGTTTCGAAGAGAAGGTGAATATATTGATGAAATGTCTCTCTAAAGAAAGGCCCGTTTAGACAAACAGGCCGGTTGCTAACCTATGAATAACACCTAATCGTTGTGAGAACAAAGTTACAACAGTGAACTATATTCTGGTGTTATCGGAAGGCTAATGTGTTCCTAATTGTTGGTTAACCACCCGAAGTATAATTTTAGTTGTAGTAAAGACACTTGTGAGAATGTAGTTCTTTTGAAAGCTGAGCGAATACTGACTTTCAGGTAGGTGCAAAAGAAAGGCCCGCTTGGAAAAGCAGGCCGGTTGCTAACCTATGAATAACACCTAATCGTTGTGATAACAAAGTTAATACAGTGATCTATATGCTAATGTTATCGGGAGGCTAATGTGTTCCTAATTGCTGGTTAATGGTTCTGATGATATGCTATCCGAACTGATTTTCAGTGCATTAAACAATGCTCCTAACGACACCACCATCAACACGCAGGGAGGCCCCGTTGGTAGCAGATGAGAGCGGGCTACAAACGAACGTTACGAGGTTGGCGACCTCATCCGGAGTAGCGAAACGCTGAATCAAAGAAGTTGGCCTGGCTACCTCAAAAAAGCGCTCCTCCATTTCAGACATGCTAAGGTGCTCTGCCTTAGCGAGATTGGTCATGAAGGTATCGACTCCTTCTGAAGCAGTGGGGCCAGGCAGGACAGCATTGACCGTCACCGCAGTTCCCTTTGTGAGCACCGCCAGTCCACTACTAAGTGCCAGCATAGCGGTTTTTGTCATGCCATAGTGGATCATTTCTTTGGGAATATTGATAGCTGATTCACTGGACATAAACACGATCCTACCCCATCCGGCGCTCAACATACGAGGTAAGTAATGCCTGGAAAGTCTTACACCGCTCAACACGTTCACTTCAAACATGTTCAGCCAATCCTCATCGGGGATATCCGTGAATTCTTTGGGTTCAAAAATGCCCACGTTATTGACCAGAATGTCTACTTCCGGGATCCTGGCCAACAGGTTATTCACCTCGGAAACAACGGAGAAGTCAGCTGCGACGCCTTCTACCCGGGCGCCAGGCAACAGTTCCCTTAATTTCACCAGGGTCTGGTCTACCCTTTGGGTAGTTCTGCCATTAATGTAGACATGTGCCCCTTCCTGGAGTAATTGTTTGGCGACAGCAAATCCGATTCCTGCAGTGGATCCTGTCACCAATGCCTTCTTTCCCTTCAATTGAGTGTTCATATAGGAAATTTTCAATGAAATTACCCCAGATTATGGAAAGTACCGGGAGACAAAACGGTGGGAAATTATGCCTGTTCGGCCAATTCGAAGACCTCGTCCAGGCGGAACACCTCTAATCCGGGTTCAGGCCTCAGAGCGGCATTGCGCATGGCCCTGGCCAGCATATCGGCTTCAATGGGTTGGTATTGATCACCCATACCCAGCTTATTGAGGAAGCGGATAACCCGGAAGCTGAGTTGTTCCAAGGGGCGTACGACGGGTCTCTCACCGGCTATAGGGCCGGGCTCAATGATCCTGATCCTGGGAAAAGAAAGTTGCCTGATGGCGTCTTCCAATTCCCCTTTCATGCGCAGGTAAAAGAATAAGGATTTTGCATTGGCTCCGGAGACACTGATGAGTACATAAACTGGAACCTCGTTTTGTAGCGCAGCTTTGGCGAATTCGTACTGGTAGGTGAAGTCTACTTTATATTGGGCATCCTTGTTTTTAGCTATTTTAATTGTCGTGCCCAGGGCAGAAAACAGTACATCTCCTTTTACCAGGTGGGACCAGGTTTCAGGATGATCGAAGTCAATGACGTGTTCCTGTAATTTAGGATGTGAGATACCCGTGCTTCTGCGCACGAAGATGATCACCTCTTCGAATCTCAGGTCGGTCAGTAATAAATTTAGTAAGTGGGTACCCGTAAGGCCAGTAGCACCAATCAGGAGCGCGGTCTTCATATGTGTTGTGTCTGAATGGGTTAAAGTTATGAATAACTAACAGATACCCAATCAGGCATTTTGAAGTTCCGCAATTTCATGGATGGCTTTGCAGAAATAATCTTTTAAGGAAATGCCCGGACGAATTTGACCTCTATTATTCCAGAAATGGATAAACGTTCTGATGACCAAAGTAGCCTGTTCCTCCTTGTCCGGAGAAAACAAGATTGCTTCTTCATTCACCATACCCTGATGTCTGCGCATGATTTCAGCATATGCGATGATGTCTCCTTGCTTACAGGCATGGATAAGTTCCTTGTCGGTAGAGGTTGCTTTATTTGCCATGATGGTAACAAAATAGAGGCGAAAAAATTAAATAAATTGGGGCATACTGTCAAATATTCCTATGGGGAAGAAATGCACAATTCGCCAAAATTTATACAAACTTCTACAAATCAACTGGTTTTCCGTTGTCGATGAAAAGCGTCAAAGACAAGCCCTAGTAGGAAAGCTACAAAACAGCCGATCAAAACCTCCAAGGTCCTGGATAGGGCAAATTTCAAGGCTTCTGTTAAGTGAAGGTGTTGCATGATGGAGGGCAACATGACGATGACCACGGTTACTGGCGCCAGTTTCCAACTGCTCGGGTATTTGGGAAAGGAAGTACTGATGAGTATGGAGGCCGTTAACGCCAGCATTAAGGACAAAAAGCTGACCCCGCAAATCAATAAAAAGAGCAATCCAACTGCGCATCCGCTTAATGTATTGATCACCCTGGTCATGGTATTGCTTCTCAGGTTTCCGAAATCCGGCTCCGACACAATCACCACCGAGATCAGCGCCCATTCCCGCTTATCCATATGCAACAGGTCGGTCAGGTACCAGGCAATCAGGCAACCAAGGACTATCCTGAAAACATACAGTAATGAATTACGATTGATGTCCAGGTTAAACTTCATACCATTTAGTGGATATCATAGGTTTTTTGGATGGCCGGATAAAGGTCGATCAGAGAATCTATGGTTTGACCGGTTTTGCCATCTATAAACTGTTCCCAGGTGTTCAGGGGTTCCCAGATAAAGGTCCCCACTCTTTGCTTGCCTTGGATATTCAGGGCTATGTCATTTACTTCCTTTTTATGCTGGGTGTATTCCACGACAATGACATCTTGTTTATACCTGGAGGCCAGGTCAGTCAGGTTGGCCTTCAGGTCCTCCAGCGTGCCATGCCATTGCGGGTAATAAGATTCACCTATTACATCGAATTTCACCCCCCTGGAGATCATGTTATCCAGGAACCACCGGGATTCCTGGTTCTGGCCTCCACAAGCAATATGCAGCATGATGGGAATATGGGCATCCACCGCTTTGACCCCGGCAATACCCGCTTTGAGAAATGCGGCCAGGGTGTCCGGATGCCGAGTGTTCCCATCGGGCCATAGCATCCCGTGATTGATCTCATTACCTACCTGAACCATATCAGGCTCTGTTCCCTGGTCTTTCAGCGCTTGTATAACTGAAGTGGTATATGTCTTCATCTGCGTCTGTAGCCCTTGAAAATCCAGCCCTTTCCAGGCTGCCGGTTTAAATTGTTTGCCGGGATCAGCCCAGGTATCGCTATAGTGAAAGTCTAAGAGAAATTTAAGATGGGCGGCCTTGATACGGGTGGCCATTTTCTTGGTATCGGACAGTCCACAATATCCTTTTTTAGAATACCCGCTGTCCGAGGTTGGATCTACAAATATCCTCAGTCTGATATAATTAAATCCATTATCCTTCAGGAGTTGGATGGCCTCCTTCTGAACGCCATGGTCGTAAAAAAGTTTGCCTTCCGCTTCCAACTGGGGAAGAAAGGAGATATCGGCTCCCAGGATTTTTTCCACAGGACCACTTGTGGGTGGCTCGTGGAAGCGAGGTGAAGCAGCACTGAAGCAAACCAAAGCCGATATAGAAAGCAACCATTTCATAGTTTAAGGTATTACATCATTGCATCCAACTGCTTTTTAGCCTGCATCTTGGTAGATGGATCGTCTTCTGCCTGGACAGGCAAATGGACCAACGTTTGAAGGGCACCTAGCGCCTTTTCATTTTGATCATCTTGTTTGTATGCATTAGACAAGTCCAGGTAATTTAGAATAAAACCCGGGTTTAATTGCCGGCACTTTTCGAAATTGGCAATGGCTCCCTTAATGGAACCATCGGGAATGCCACCAAAAAACATTTTGGCGGCTGACCTTTCAAAATAATTCAGGTTGGCCACTTCGTAATTCCATTTCCCCAGTACATAATAGGCCCGGTAATTTTGGGGATTTAACTTTATGGATTTGTCACAATACATTTTAATATCCCTGGCATACTGCACTTTCTTCTTTCCACTTTCTATAAGGGATAGACGCCCCAGGGCAATGGCCATCACCACGTTTGCATCCGAGGAATTGCTGTCCACCTTCAATGCCTTACTGGCATAGTCTTGAGCAGCATTGAAATAAACGGTAGCCTGGTCCTTACTTTTATCCACCAGCCTGGCTCCAATCCTGGATGACATGTCAGAAGCCCCAATGAGGGCAGTCAGGTTATCCGGTTGAACAACCAATGCCTGCTTATATAGGTTTAGCGCATCTTCCTCTTTGAGGTTTTTAATCGACAACGCAGCTTGCTGATCAAGGTCATCAGCGGTTTGTGCATAAAGGGAGGATGCGCCGGTTAATAAGGCAAAAAGTAAACATAGACAAGCATAGGGCTTAATAGGTACCAGCATATTACGGGTCGATGATGAACCCGTAATTTAGAAATTTTTGCTGTATTCCACTGCAACCCTTCCCTGGAAGTTGAATAAAGGGGGATTGAGTTTGGTCATCCGGATGCGAAAACCGGTCAATACAGGAAACTGGGCCTTCAAGGAATCACCCAGTTCCATGACCAATGTCTCTAATAATTCGGTAGGGTGATCCATCCTGGACTTGATCACTTCATATACAGCCGCATAATTGACGGTTTGATGCAGGTGCACGATGACCTGATCAGGATCCGGCCACTGAAGGGTAAGTTCCAATTCAAACCAGGCACCCAGCTTTCTTTCATGGACATATAATCCGTGATAGCCATAGAAACGCAATCCTTCCAGGTGGATATTCATGATGTCTTTTCCCAGTGTTAAATACTTTCCAGAGCGGACAAATAACGTTCAGCATCCAGGGCAGCCATACAACCACTGCCGGCGGCTGTTACGGCCTGTCTGTAATTCTTATCCTGAACATCTCCTGCTGCAAATACCCCTTCCAGGTTGGTTTTGGCAGTTCCGGAAATGGTTTTGATATAGCCTTGCTCGTCCATGTCTATCCAACCTTTGAAGATGTCAGAATTGGGTTGGTGCCCGATGGCCACGAAAAAGGCACTGATGGGAATAATTTCTTCTTTATCCTTTTGCTTATTGTGTACACGGACAGCCTCTACCTTTTGTCCTCCGATGACTTCCAAGGGTTCCGTGTTCCAGTAAACAACAATATTGGAGGCTTTCAGCACCCTATCCTGCATGACTTTGGAAGCCCTCATTTCTCCCCTCCTTACAAACATATGAACTGTAGAGCAGAGTTTGGATAAGTATAAGGCTTCTTCGCAAGCGGTATCTCCTGCTCCTACGATGGCCACTTCTTTTCCTTTGAAGAAAAACCCGTCACAAACTGCACAAGCGCTCACCCCGAACCCATTAAGCCTTTGTTCACTTTCCAAACCCAGCCATTTGGCGCTGGCGCCTGTACAAATGATCACAGACTCTGCTTCTATCCACTTTTCCTCATCAATTTCCACACGGTACGGTCTTTTGCTGAAGTCCACTTTGGTAGCCAATCCAAATCGGATATCGGCGCCCATACGGATAGCTTGCTTTTCAAAATCGATCATCATATCCGGCCCTTGAATGCCGGTAGGATATCCAGGATAGTTTTCTACTTCGGTGGTAATGGTCAATTGACCTCCGGGTTGTATACCTTGGTAAAGTACCGGTTTCAAGTTTGCCCTGGAGGCATAAATAGCTGCTGTATACCCTGCGGGACCAGATCCTATAATGAGACAATGAACTCTTTCTGCTGCTTCGTAGGCCATGTGTAGAGAAATTGAGGCACAAATTTACGATGATTGCCCGAGATAAGCACAGCATCAGCCTCCACAGGTGTGGATAAGTCTAGGCAACCGGCCAGAATCAGCAGCGAGACTAGCGCCAAAAAAATAGGCTGGTCTTTGAAAACCAGCCTAATCGCAAAAAGTGTGGGGTCTATTAACCTAAATAGGCCTTCAGTGAACTGCTGTAACGAGCCTTCTGCAAACGCTTGATGGCTCTTTCTTTGATCTGGCGGATCCTTTCTTTCGTCAGGTCATACTTCTGACCAATCTGTTCGATGGTCACTCCGTTTTCTCCATCCAAACCAAAGTAAGCATTAACGATCTCGGCTTCCCGGGGGCTCAGGGATTTCAACACCCGGCGGATTTCAGCCCTCAGTGAGTCGTGCATGACGTCCTCATCGGTGCTGTCTCCACCTTCCAGCAAGTCTCCCATGGCTACATCTTCAGCCTCGTGTACGGGGGCGTCCAATGACGTGTGACGGGTGTTGCTTTGGAAAATGTTGTTGATTTCGGTTTCGCTCATTTCGAGAATCTCGGCGAGTTCTTCCGTGCTTGGCTCCCGTTCATGTTCTTGTTCGAAAGCCATGTAAGCCTTGTTGGCTTTGTTGTACGTGCCAATTTTGTTTTGAGGCAGGCGGACTAATCGACCTTGCTCTGCCAACGCCTGTAGGATGGACTGGCGAATCCACCATACCGCGTATGAGATGAATTTGAAACCTTTGGTTTCATCAAAACGCTGGGCTGCTTTAATCAAGCCCAGATTACCTTCATTGATGAGGTCACTCAACGATAATCCCTGGTGCTGATACTGTTTTGCAACGGATACCACAAAACGTAGGTTAGCCTGCACCAGCTTGTCCAACGCCTTCTGGTCGCCCATCTTGATGCGTTGTGCCAGTACTGTTTCTTCCTCCGGAGTGATCATGGGGATTTTGGAAATCTCCTGCAAATACTTCTCAACCGCCTGGGAATCACGATTGGTAATTTGTGTTGCAATCTTAAGTTGCCTCATATGTATAAATTAACCTTACAATGCTACGGTTCTGTCAGAGAAAATGATGGAAAGGAGACTAGGTCGTTCCAGGCATTTTAAAAAACTATCTACAAAAGTATGACGAAACGCCCAAATTTCATAGCCCAAAATTGCATATTTATCAAAACTTTCACGAACATCTGTTTGGCTTTCATCAAAAAATACCAACAAATATTCGAATATTGACAATTTTACCCCTCATTGGATAAATTGCGTACTAAATCGATTTTATGACCATTGACCTCCGTTCTGATACGGTGACCAAACCTACCCCTGGAATGTTGCACGCCATGCTTAAAGCCAAAGTTGGAGATGATGTTTTCCGTGAGGATTCCACCGTAAACGAGCTTGAAGCGCGTATGGCCGCAGACTTTGGCATGGAGGCCGGCATCTTTTGTCCTTCAGGGACTATGACCAATCAAATAGCTATCAAAATACATACCCAACCAGGTACGGAGGTTATATGTGACAAAACTGCGCACGTATATATATACGAAGGCGGTGGGATTGCGTTCAACTCAGGTTGCCAAGTAAAACCATTGGACGGAAAAAGAGGGCTGATAACCGCGGCCCAGGTGCAGGAGGCCATCAACCCCGATGATGTGCACAGACCTCCGACCAGCCTGGTTTGTTTGGAAAATACGGCCAACCGGGGCGGAGGAAGTTGTTACGGCTGGGATGATATCCTTTCCATCAGGGACGTTTGCGATCAGCATGGGTTGACCTTTCATCTGGATGGAGCAAGGTTATATAATGCATTGATTGCCAAGGACGAATCTCCGCTTCAATACGGAAAGGTCTTCGACTCCATCTCCGTTTGTTTGAGTAAAGGCCTTGGCTGTCCCGTAGGGAGCGTGCTATTAGGTACCAAAGAAGCCATAGCAAAAGCCAGAAGGATCAGAAAACTGTTTGGAGGCGGTATGCGTCAGGCGGGTTATCTAGCCGCTGCTGGACTTTATGCCCTGGATCACCACGTTTCCAGGCTTAAAGAAGACCACAAGCATGCTGCGCAATTGGCTGATTGCCTGAAGGATAAGGATTTTGTCGGCGAGATCCTTCCTGTAGAAACCAATATTGTCATTTTCTCGGTGAAAGGGCGTTTTTCTTCCGCCTCTCTGTCAGCTTACTTAAAGGAACAAGACATAATTACCGTTCCCATTTCTCCAACCCAGGTCCGTATGGTAACCCACCTGGATATTACCCAGGATTTGGTCGATAAAGCATGTACCCTGATTGAAGCGATCTGAAACTTTGCCCAAAAATAAAAAATGGGGCTTTTAAAAGCCCCATTTTTTATTGCAAATCACGATAGGCGCTATGCAGCGACCTATTGCTTGGCGGCTACATTATTGAGGCGTACCATGTCATTCATCACATTTACGGCCTCACCCAGTTCCAGGTCAGATTGAAACAGGTTCAACCATTGTTGGTTCTTAACGGCGCGTACCGTTGGCGTTCCACCCATTTTGGAGGAAGAAGTATCCGCAATTTCTCCAGCTCCGTCCAAGGCGTTGGGAGGGGGCATCATGGTCATTGCTAACGGAGCAGGCAGTTTTTCCTTTGCATCTATGTCTTTATAAACCTTATTGAGTTCATCTCTTTCTTTACGGTATTGAGTGATCTCCAGGGCATAGTTCTTATCGTTTTGTTCCTCTATCCACTTGGCATTTTTTAGAATGTCCTTGAACGATGCGTTGCGGTCCAGGCGGTCCTCGCTTTCTTTTTTCACATTCATCACGTCATAGCTAGGCTGCCAGGGTTGATAGCTGACTTTGGCGATCTCGTCCCACTTTAAAGCATCCGGATTATCCCGTTCACGCTCTTTAAGGAACTCGTAACGGTCTGGTACAGGAATATCGGGGGAAACGCCCTTCAACTGAGTAGAACCTCCGGAAATTCGATAAAATTTCTGTAGGGTGAGTTTAATAGAACCCAGGTCTACGTTTGAATCTCCAGCCACATTATCTCCGGTTACCTTAGGGTCCAGCGGTAATTCCCTTTGGACCGTTCCCTTACCGTAGGTATCGCTACCAATAATTAACCCCCTATGGTAATCCTGAATCGCTGCGGCGAATATTTCAGAAGCACTGGCACTGCCCTCATTGACCATGACGGTCAGGGGGCCCGTATATAAAATACCATGGTCTGGATCAGGCCAGGTAGTTGGGTCGTCATTTCTGCTTTTTACCTGAACCACAGGGCCGCTGGGGATAAACAGGCCCACCATTTTCACAACATCCACTAACGATCCGCCACCATTACCTCTCAGGTCCATGATGATACCGTCCACCTTTTGATTTTTCAGGTAGGAAACTTCCTTAGCTACGTCAACGGAACAATGGTTACCATTTGGATGTTCAAAGTCTGCATAAAATTCAGGGAGATAGATATAACCCAGTTTGCGGTCTCCATCATTGATGATGGCAGCCCTGGCAAACGTATCATCCAACACGATTTCATCCCTGACCAGGGGCACTACTATAATAGAGCCGTCGGCTTTTTTAATGGTCAGCTTCACTACAGTTCCTTTTCCACCACGAATCAGCTTAACGGCATCCTCACGCGCATAACCTGTTAAATCCTGGGCCGTATCATTACCTTGAGCCACTTTCAAAATGATATCACCAGCGGTAATCTTACCGGATTTCCAGGCAGGACTACCCGTAACCAGGTTAGCAATGGTGATGTTACCGGCGTCATCTTCAGCCAATGAAGCGCCGATACCGTAGAAGCGTCCAGACATCAACTCATCAAAGGAACGACGTTCTACAGGAGGGAAAAAGTCGGTATGTGGGTCCATGGTGTTGGTAATGCAATTCACCAACTCATTGAACTGGGCATCGGATGTTTCGATGCTTTTCAACCGGGCGAAATTCCGGTCCATGATTTTATAAATAGCGGCCCTGGCCTGCTGTTCGAGCTGTTCGTCTGTCTTCGGGGCCACCGAATCTTTGCCTTTGTTTTTATCCCTGGCATCCTGTAATTCAACATAACGTTCCAGTACCAGGTATTTCAGCCTTTTTCTCCAACGATCATAGCGATCATCCTTTGTAGCAGCAAACTTCAGCTTTTCGTAGTTCATGTCTACACTTTCTTTTACCGTGAAATCAAACGGCTTGGAAAGGATATCCTTGAACAAGTTAGAAGCCTCCGTCATGCGTTGGGTATAGATCTGACTGATTCCATAAAAGGATTTCAGTTCTGCCCCATGCATTTCATCGTCAATGCTCTTTGCATACAAGGCCCGCAAAGAGTCTATGTCCCCTTGGAGAAAGTAACCTTTATCTCCGTCGAGGATGCTGATGTACTTATTGAAAACTTTCTCAGAAAAGTTATCGTCTACGCGCTGCGGACTATAATGTCCTTGTTCCAGGTATGCGGTAACGGTTCTGAGTATCTTTTCGTATTTGGAGGTTGGATTATCAGAGGATCTCCTATTAACTTTCACAGCGTACAGGAAACTCACACCTCCTAGCAACAAAATCAGGATAATGGGCACACTTTTCTTACTAAACATAGCTATATAGCGTTTTTGCATCCCGTAAATATAACATAAAACCCCTTTAACACGAATCCGTTCGTATCAAATTAACAAAGGATTTGATGAACGGGCAAACCCGGGATTTGTTTGTAGCTAAAACGTTAAAATGCGGAGAATATTTTTCAAATCGATTAACTTTGAACCCTTTGTAATGGAGTTGTTATGCCAAAACGGACATTCATTTTCATTGAGATTTTGTTTTTGATAGGGTGTTTTGTGGCGACAAATTCATGGGGCCAAGTTACCAAGGATACGATACCACCTTATAAAACCAGCACTGAAATTATCCAGATGACCCCGGATACGACTCTACGCATCCGGAACCTGAATCCCTATTTCACCATTCACGTAGACTCTACACTGTCATACAAATTCGAAATCAATAAGGACACATCAAAGTATTATTGGTACCTGAAAGGCTCTCCTGTTGGGATGCGCATCAATAAGGACAATGGAATACTGTCCTTCAGGGCAGAGAAAAGTTACTTTCTGAGTGGAAGGTTGAAATATGACTTCCCCTATAAAGTATCCATTGGCGTACAAAACCTGAACAATCCTCAAGAGCATATCGATACCTCCTTCACGGTGATGTTCTACAACACGGAAATTGTACCTTCCCATGTGAAACCCTCTGTGGACGGGGGAAACCTGATGGTGTCAGAAGGCGATACGGTCAGCTTTGCCGTACAATGCGACGATGGTAGTTTTCCATTAGAAAACATCACCTTTTTCACCAGCATACCCATTAAAGATTATACGGTTGTCAAAAAATGCGGTGACAATTTTATCTGGGCCATCCCCTATGACTTTGTCAGACCAGAGGATCAGGTTAAGGAAAAAACAGTTGTCCTCAGCTTTGTAGGCACCGATAAGTTTTTCAACAAGGATACCGCAGTGGTGCGTATCACCGTAAAAGACGCGGTCAATTATCCGCAGGAACTAAAAGAGTATGGGGTACTCGCCCATGATATACACTTCTATATTCTGCAATTGAAATATACCTTCATGGTGCTGGACAGGCAGATAAAAAGCAACAAAAGTACCCGGACAACTTTTGATCTGACCAGTGCCACTGCCGCTTTAAGCGGAAGCGTGGTAAGCGCCTTGCCAAACAATAGCGGTCAGCCCACTGGTGTTATCCTTCCGAGTGTGGGGGTAGCATTAGTGCCCGTTAAAGAAGCGGTGGCACCCACCAAAACCTATGAGCAAAATGCGGCAACCGCCATCCGTTCCAATATTAAGCGTTTGGATTATGCGCTGACAGAAAGCGCACCTATAGGTGAGCGAGACCCCGATCTGGTGGCCAAAATCAAAAAGCTCAGGGATGACCTCAAACAGGTACAACTTCAGCTCATCGATGTTCCTTTGGAGATCGCCGAGAATATGAACGAGGAGCAATTGAACGCCTACTTCAACAACCCAAAGGTCAACAAGAAATACAGGACTAGTAAGCACTAACGCCCCGCCGTAGGCTTACCCTTGGCTTCCAGGAGTGCTGCGACTTCTCTTGTCTGAGGCGTATTATACAACTCAGCGGCCCGCCTTGCCCAAGCATTGGCCTGCTTGAGCAAGGCGGGATCTGAAGAGAACAAACTTACCCTATAGGCCCCTTTAGAGAGTTGGCTGCCCACAAACCGGCAAACCGAAAGTGCACCCACGCGTTGATGAGCTGAATCTTCCTGTTTAAGTGAATCGGCATTGATGGGCATGAGAAACCGATCGTAATAGGTACCAGCTATTTCTAAGAACTTGCCCGTATCCTGCATCCCGAAATAATATTCCATCATGATCCCCTGGAAGGCTCTGACCTGGGCAGCAGGGCTACGATTGGTCGATCCCGCATAAGTGGCAGCGAGTTTAGCCAGTTCAGGATCTTGATCTACAATGGCCTTTTTCCAGGTCTTTTCAATCACCCGGTTATTAATCCCAATCCTTTCCGGCATGGGCATCCCCTCCCATACCAACTTAAACAGGGTTGGGTCCTGCCTGAGCAACTCATTAGCATATCCATTGAGCACGGGCGCTTGTTGCGCCAGGAAGCGCAATACCCTTAAGGATTTTCCGGAGTCTACGGGCAGGTTATAGATGTATATGTCTAACAGGCTATCGGTCGGCATATCCAACCTGTTTCTAAGACCGATGATCCTCTCCAGGGTGTCCTGGTTTTGATTGCCCATCATCCGTCCCCATTCCAGGAACTTTAAATCATCCGCCGCCTTCTTCATAGCCACTGCCTGATGCATCCCGCTGAGGTAATCCTTTGCACTGGGATTCAACCCATCGAAACGGTACAAAACGGTACCAACGTCGTTGATAAACAGAAAAGCGCTTTCTTCTTCATCGTCATGAAATTGGGTGGCGCTGGTATCATTTGTGTGAACGAATACGCCGCCTGCTGCATAGCGCTTCAGGCTATCTATCAAAATGGGGCTCTTCAAGATCTTATCAGTAGCTTTTGTACTGTCCGGACTACCCGGAAATACCCAACGCACCAGCACGACGCCTTTGGCCTGGGTCGTCCAGTCCTGGGCTTGCAGTATCGTGGTGGCCCAAAAAGGATGACCGGGCTTGATCGCCGCTTTGGGTTTGGAGGCTGTATGCGTTTTGGCGCCAGTCTGGGGTTTCCTGACCGCTGCGCTTGTTTGTGCGATACTTATTCCTGGCGTCAGTAGGCTGACCAGGGCCAAAAAGGTTATTGAAAAGAAATGACGGTTCGACATAAAGGCCCCAAAAGTAAGTCGATTTAAGCGGCCCTGAGAGGGCTGTGAGGTATGTTTAACAAAGGTTTGGGCCAGCTCGCCCTGTATTCATTTCGTGCCACACACTTGTACCTAATTAGAATTCAAGATATCAAAATGACTTTGATAAATTGAATTCTTGATATAGGGACGATATCAATATAACCCGTTACAGCGCGCGAGTGCCTTGGGCGACAGCCCTGTATTTTGCGTCAGTGACCCAAGCGACGACCACAATTATACGCCAAAGGCGCGATAGCCCCCCGTTTGGACTTAGTTTGGGCCGGACCGCCTTATATTCAATTCGCGCCACCCCCCATGTGACTCCCCAGAATTCAAGATATCAAAATCATTTTGATAAATTGTATTCTGGGATATAGCATGAGTGATATCTATATATCTTTTATTTTTTATTGCACGTCAGCGCCTTAGACGACAACCCTGTATTCCGCGTCAGCGAGGCGGTTTGCGTAGCGCAGCGAAGCGCCCCTAGGCCGCCACAGGCGCCCTGCCCGAAGGGCCATCATAAGACACTTTTGTTATCTGGCCGGCGGAGGCTAAATTTTAAAAGCCTCCGTCCGCCCAGATAACAAAAGCCCCGAATGAATTCGGGGCTCCCATCGAGACATGAAGAAAAAAACGCTATGTCGGGTTTACACAGCCTGGCTGATCAGAGAGCGATCCTTGCTCTCCAGTAAAGAATACCCCATCAGGAACTCATCTACTTTCCTCGCACATTCACGGCCCTCACTGATAGCCCAAACTACCAATGATTGTCCCCTACGCATATCCCCAGCCGTAAATATTTTACCAATATTGGTCTGATAGTTCTTTTCCGTTGCTTTTACATTACCCCTTTCGTCTAATTCCACACCCAGTTGACTGAGCAGGCCTTCTTTCTGGGGAGAAACAAAGCCCATGGCCAGCAAAGCCAGCTCACAGGGGATCTCCCTTTCGGTGCCTTCCTTTTCCACAAAACGGGCAGGCCTTCCTTCTTCGGTAATGGCCCATTCGAGTTCCACTACTTTTAAGGCTTTGAGTTTCCCATTTTCATCTCCGATAAATGATTTTGTAGCTATTGCCCAGTGACGCTCACAACCTTCCTCATGAGAAGAGGTGGTTTTCAGGAGCATTGGGTAAGAGGGCCAAGGCATATACGTAGTTCTGGTGGTGGGTGGTTGTGGCATGAGCTCAAATTGAGTAACCGTAGCCGCTCCATGGCGGTTGGATGTGCCCACACAGTCGGAACCGGTATCCCCACCACCGATCACGACCACATTTTTCCCGGTGGCCATGATGTCGATTATACCCTCTTCTTTTATGCTTGCGACTCGCTTATTTTGCTGCTTTAAAAAATCCATGGCAAAGTGTACCCCATCCAATTCCCGGCCCGGAACAGGCAGATCCCTGGGTATGGTACTGCCGCCGGCCAGTACGATGGCCTGATATTCCCTTAGAATATCATTGATGGAGATATTTACACCTACATTGGCGTTTACCCTGAACTCAACTCCTTCATCCTTCATCAATTGGATACGTCGTTCAACGACCCATTTTTCCAATTTAAAGTCAGGGATACCATAGCGCAATAACCCTCCTGGGGCATCATCCCTTTCATACACGGTTACCTGGTGACCCGCCGCATTGAGTTGGGCTGCTGTAGCCAGCCCGGCGGGACCTGAGCCGATCACGGCTACCTTTTTGCCTGAACGGACTTTGGGCGCCTTGGGTTTCACTAATCCTTGATCAAAAGCAATTTCTATGATATGTTTTTCGATTTCTTCTATGGCTACGGGCGGTTGGTTAATACCCAATACACAAGCACTTTCGCAAGGCGCCGGACAAATACGACCGGTGAACTCTGGAAAGTTATTGGTGGAGGACAGGATTTCATATGCCTCCGCCCAGCTTTTCTTGTATACCGCGTCGTTGAACTCCGGGATGACGTTGCCCAAAGGACAACCATTATGGCAAAAGGGAATGCCACAGTTCATACACCTGGCTGCCTGACGGTTGAGTCCGGCATCATCGAGCCTTTCCACAAATTCATTGTAATCGTTGACGCGTGCTTCTGCGGAACGTTTGGCAGGTGACTCCCTGGTAAATTCCAAAAATCCGGTTGGTTTACCCATTGTATATAATCAATTCTGGATGTACAAATTGGTGGACGATTAACGCTTTGCTTTCGCGGTTTCCTTAAGGGTGGATACGCCGTTGGAACCTGGCTGTCCATGAGGGACGGCATGTCCGTGACCCGCGGGCTGACCAAGTGCAGCTGCCTGCTCCTGCAACACGCGCTTGTATTCCTGAGGGAAGACTTTGACGAAGTGCCTGAGCTGGTTGTCCCAGTCATCAAGGATAAAGCGCGCTACAGCACTGCCGGTAAATTCATAGTGCCGGCTGATCATGCCCTGTAACTGAGCTATATCGGAAGCGTCCAGGGGATCCAGGTCCACCATTTCCATGTTGCATTGGCCGGGGAAACGTCCGCTAACGTCGTAGACGTAAGCAATACCACCACTCATACCAGCGGCGAAATTGCGTCCTGTATTTCCCAGGATGGCTACCCTACCTCCAGTCATGTACTCACAACCATGGTCTCCCACACCCTCTACCACGGCAGAAGCGCCAGAGTTACGGACGGCAAAGCGTTCACCTGCTTTACCCCTTACATAGATCTCACCGGCGGTTGCCCCGTACAAGGCAACGTTTCCGATGATGATATTATCCTCGGCCACAAACCCGGCGGAGCTGCTGGGATAAGTAACCAACCTTGCACCGGAAAGGCCTTTACCAAAGTAATCATTGGCGTCCCCTTCCAGCTCCAGCGTCAAACCACGCGTAGCAAAGGCGCCGTATGACTGCCCGGCAGTACCTGTGAATTTGAAGTGCACCGTATCGTCGGGTAATCCGGCAGCCCGGTATATTTTAGTGATCTCGTTGCTGAGTAAGGTGCCTACGGTTCTGTCTGTGTTTTTCAGGGGGAAGGAAGCATGTACCTTCTTGGCTCCTTCCAGGGCCGGAGCGGCTGCCTTAAGCAGTTTCCAATCCAGGATACCCTCCAATCCATGATCCTGTTCTTCCTGTTTGTAGAGTCCGGTGCTGGCCGCAGCGGGCTCCTGATACAACATGGGAGACAGATCCAGTTTGCTGTATTTCCAATGTTTAATGCCTTCTTTTACTTGCAGATTGTCTACCTGTCCAACCATTTCATTGATTGTACGGAATCCTAACTCAGCCATAATTTCGCGAAGCTCCCTGGTAAGCATGGTGAAGAAATTCACCACGTGATCGGGATCGCCGGTAAAGCGGCTGCGCAGTTCCGGATCCTGGGTAGCGATGCCAACCGGACAGGTATTGACATGACACTTACGCATCATGATACAACCTTCCACGACCAGGGCAGCAGTGGCTATCCCCCACTCTTCGGCACCCAACAGGGCGGCCACAGCCAGGTCCCTGCCGGTACGCAGTTGTCCATCCGTTTGAACGGTTACCCGGCTGCGGAGTTTATTACGCACCAGGGTCTGGTGGGTTTCGGCCAGACCAAGTTCCCAGGGCATACCTGCGTGGCGGATAGAGCTGATGGGTGAAGCGCCTGTGCCCCCGTCGTGGCCTGCAATAACGATCAGATCGGCTTTTGCTTTGGCCACCCCTGCGGCTATGGTACCAACCCCTGCCTTAGACACCAGCTTAACGCTGATCCTTGCAGCCCGGTTGGCATTCTTCAAATCGAAGATAAGTTGAGCAAGGTCTTCGATAGAATAAATATCGTGGTGAGGAGGAGGAGAAATTAATCCTACTCCTGGTGTAGCATGTCTGGTTTTGGCAATCCATTCGTCTACCTTATGACCGGGTAACTGTCCCCCTTCTCCGGGTTTGGCTCCCTGGGCCATTTTAATCTGGAGCTCGTCTGATTCCGTCAGGTAAAGACTGGTCACCCCAAAGCGGGCGGAGGCCACCTGTTTGATAGCCGAACGCAAAGAATCCCCATTGGGTAGCTTTTCATACCGACTATCGTCTTCCCCGCCTTCCCCTGTATTGCTTTTCGCTTTGAGGCGATTCATGGCAATGGCCAGTGTGGAGTGGGCTTCGTGGGAAATGGATCCAAAAGACATAGCCCCTGTCGCAAAACGCGGGAAAATGGCTTCTGCGGGTTCCACTTCATCTAACGGAATGGATGGACGGGTGCGCTTAAAGGTGAGCAGGCTGCGTAAGGTAACGGTTTTTTCATCCTGATCGTTGATCACCTTGGAATACTTCTGGAAGGTGGCATAGTCATTGGTTCGCGTAGCGACCTGCAAGAAATGTATGCTTTGGGGATTGAACAAGTGAGCCTCCCCTTTGCGTTTCCATTGGTAAACCCCACCTACGGAAAGCCTGTCCACTGGCGCTTCCTTGCGGGAGAATCCGGTATAGTGCCTGGCCAGGATTTCCCTGGCGATTTCATCGAGTCCCATGCCCTCTATACGGGAAACGGCACCGGTGAAGTAGGTATCAACTACCGAACGGTTAAGCCCGATGATTTCGAATATCTGTGCCCCCTGATAAGATTGAAGGGTGGAGATGCCCATTTTCGAGAACACCTTCAACAGCCCGTCACAAACTGCTTTGATATAATTCTTTTTGAGCTGTTCTGCATCCAAAGTTGTTTCCAACTTGCCAGACAGTTTCATGTCCCGGATGGTAGATAAAGCCAGGTAAGGATTTACAGCAGTAGCGCCGAAGCCAATCAGGCAGGCGAAATGATGTACTTCCCATACGTCTCCCGCCTCTACCACGATACCGACCTTTCCCCTGAGCCCTTTGCGGGACAAATGATGGTGAACAGCAGAAACCGCCAACAGAGATGGAATGCTGGCATGTTCTGAGTCAATGGCTCTGTCTGTAAGCACCAATACCTTAAACCCATCAGCCACGGCATCTACCGCATAGCGGCAAAGACGGTCCAGACCTGCTTTCAAGGCACCTGGCTGGCCGCTGGCCCTGAAATAAGTCTGTAGGGTTTTGGCCTGGAAAATGCCCGTATCAATACTGCGAATCTTCTCCAAATCATGGTTATGCAGCACAGGGTGCTGCAATGCCACGGTATGGCAGGCCAGGGGGTCTTCGGCCAGCATGTTGTCGGTGGAACCGACGAAGGTAGCCAGAGACATCACCATCCTTTCCCTGATGGGATCGATGGGCGGATTGGTTACCTGGGCAAACAACTGTTTAAAGTAATTGGCCAGGTGTTGCGGTTGGTCACTGAGGACGGCTAGCGGCGTATCATTACCCATAGAACCAATGGGTTCTTTACCCGTAGTGGCCATGGGGGCAATGATGGTATCCAGGTCTTCGGTAGAATAACCGAATGACTTCTGGTACTTAAATATTTGATCGGATTCCAGATGTGTAAATGTCACCCGGGGCTCTGGGAGCTCGTCCAAGCGGATCTTATATTTGTTCAACCATTCCCCGTAAGGTTTGGCGGAACAGATGGTTTGTTTGAGTTCGTCATCACTGATGATACGGCCTTGCTCCATGTCCACGACGAACATTTTGCCAGGTTGTAGTCTTCCTTTTTCGATGATCAACTTAGGATCAACCGGAAGGGCACCCGTTTCAGAAGCCATGATAACCCTGTCGTCAGAGGTGATGGCATAACGGGAGGGCCTGAGACCGTTGCGGTCCAGGGTGGCGCCAATGATCTTGCCGTCAGTAAAGGAAATGGAAGCGGGGCCGTCCCATGGTTCCATGATGGAAGCATGGTATTCGTAAAAGGCCTTCTTCATCGGGTCCATTTGTTCGTTACCATCCCAGGCTTCAGGAATCAGCATCATCATTACATGCGGCAGGGAGCGGCCGGTAAGAGAAAGCAATTCTATAACGTTATCCAGACAGGCGGAGTCAGACTGTGCCCCATTGACAATGGGCAGGAGCATATCCATCTCTTCTTTGGAAAAGTAATTGGAAATAAAGCCCCCTTCACTGGTCTTAAGCCAGTTCAGATTACCAGCCAGGGTATTGATTTCCCCGTTGTGGGCAATGAAACGGAAGGGTTGTGCCAGATCCCAGGAAGGGAAGGTATTGGTAGCAAAGCGGGAGTGAACCAACCCAAAAGCTGATACCAAACGCTTATGCGATAAATCGGTAAAATATTGCCTTACCTGACCAGAGGTCAATTGACCCTTGTATACGACGGTTTTGTAGGAAAGGGAAGCAATGTAAAAAGCAATGGCGTCTTTGCGAACTGTATTGCGTATGATGGAAGTAGCATAATTGCGCAGGACGAACAACTTTCGTTCAAAGTCATCGGGGTTAACGATATGATCGGGACAGGCAATAAAGACCTGCTCCATCTCAGGCTCTACCGACAAAGCCATAGCGCCGATGGGATCGGCTACTACGGGAACCCTGCGATAGGTCAGTATTTCCAACCCCAGTTTTTCAGCTGCTCTCTGGAAAATGGACCTGCATTCTTCCCTGAGTCTAATTTCACGGGGAAAAAACAGCACCCCTACGCCATAACGACCATAAGCCGGGAGGTGTACACCCAGTTTCAGACATTCTTCGAAGAAAAATTCGTGGGGAGTTTGGATCATGATTCCCGCTCCGTCTCCTGTATTGTTTTCACAACCACAAGCACCGCGGTGTTCCATGTTTTCCAGGATGGTCAGGGCGTCAGAAACAATCTGATGGGATTTATGCCCTTTGATGTTGGCGACAAATCCAATTCCACATGCATCATGTTCGAAACTAGCGCTATATAAGCCTCCATTACTCATAGCAATAAATGATTTACTTGTTCAACAACAATGACTTCGACTCGTAATGAATAAAACAGCGTACGGAGGCAGCAATCGTTAAGTATCGGCTATAAATTTACAACTTTTATTAAATTCTCTTTAAATATTTAGGCAATAATTTAGAAAATTATCTAAAAATTACCCACAATATGTGAACATCTTTCAAAATGCGGTTTGATTAAGCCACTGAATCAGTAGCGTATCTCCCATATCAGGGCCCCGTACAACTTGTAACTGATCCTTATACTGGATTCCACCATACCTGGGAGCTGGTCCTTATACCAGGTAACCGTACAACTTATCGTTGTCGTTGAGGGTGGTATAATTGATCTGGTGCGCCTTCATCCGTCCAATGAGGTACTCATAATCTTCCCTGGCCTGCAACTCGATGCCTACCAAAGCGGGACCAGCTTCTTTATTGGTTTTTTGCATGTACTCAAAACGTACAATATCATCGTTGGGTCCCAATACGTTGTTTAAAAATTCCTTCAGGGCGCCCGACCGCTGCGCAAAGGAGATCAGGAAATAGTGCTTCAACCCTTCATACTGGAGGGAACGCTCTCTGATCTCCGGCATCCTGTCCAGGTCATTGTTTCCTCCACTTACCACACAAACCACTGTTTTTCCCTTCAAATCTCCCCGGTAGCTTTTGAGGGCAGATATGGCTAAAGCGCCTGCGGGTTCAGCCACAATAGCGTTTTCGTTGTATAATTGGATGATGGTAGAGCAAACCAGTCCTTCCGGAATGAGTTGTACGTCATCGAGTACTTCTTTGCAATAGGTATAGGTTGTTTCGCCTATGCGTTTGACCGCTGCCCCATCGACGAAGGTGTCGATCTGGGGAAGGGTAACCGGGCCGCCCGATTTGAGGGCCATCGTTAAAGACGGTGCGCCCTGGGGCTCCACGCCAATGATTTTGGTTTGAGGGCTGAAAGTCCGGAAGTAATAACCTACGCCTGAGGCCAATCCTCCCCCACCCACAGGTAGAAAAAGGAGGTCAATGCCGGATAATTCATCGAGTATTTCTTTTCCCACCGTAGCCTGTCCTTCGATGATAGAGGGATGGTCGAAAGGGGGGACAAATGTTTTTCCTTTTTCCTTTGTAAAAGCTAATGCCTCTGCCAGGCACTGGTCGAAGGTATCTCCCACCAACACAACAGTAACCCTGTCTCCGCCAAAGTTCCGCACCATTTGCAATTTTTGCTTAGGTGTAATGGTGGGCATGTAGATGGTACCTTCCACTTTCATCTGATAACAGGCGTAGGCAAATCCCTGTGCATGATTGCCCGCGCTGGCGCAAACGACGCCCTGGCTCAATACCTCGGGTGACATTTGGGCCATCATGTTGTAGGCGCCCCTGATCTTGTAGGAGCGAACGACCTGAAGGTCCTCCCGCTTTAAGTACACATGGCAGTTGTAGCGCTGGGATAGACGTTGGTTGTATTCCAGCGGGGTCTTACGCACGACCTTGCCCAGGCGCTCGTAAGCGGCATCAACTGCCAGTGGTTGTAATGTGGTGAGCGATTGCATATGATTAGATCAATATCCCCGGACCATGGTTATACACAGCCCGGGGATGGTTATGGTTGTGCCAGGAAAAACACTTATTTGGCGGGCTGATTCTCCGGACGGAGGCTGCGGACAGCCTTACCAGCTTGCCATAGTTCGCTTTCGCGCAGTTCTTTGAGTTCTACTTCCAGCTTTTCGCGATAGTCGGGTTGGCTGTTGGAGGCAATGCTACGGGCTGATTCCTTACCGGTAGCTACGCTTTTGTACAACTCATCAAATACGGGCTGGGTAGCGTCCTTAAACTTCTTCCACCAATCCAGGGCTCCACGTTGAGCGGTGGTAGAACAGTTGGCATACATCCAATCCATTCCGTTTTCTGCTACCAGCGGCATCAGGGACTGGGTCAGTTCTTCCACGGTTTCGTTGAAAGCCTCTGAGGGAGAGTGTCCATTGCTACGCAGTGTCTGGTACTGGGCTGCGAATATACCTTGGATGGCGCCCATCAGGGTTCCACGTTCACCGGTCAAATCAGAAAATACTTCCTTTTTGAAGTCGGTTTCAAACAGGTATCCGCTTCCTACCGCAATACCCAGGGCGGTTACCCTTTCCTTTGCCTTTCCGGTAGCATCCTGGAAGATGGCGTAGCTGCTGTTGAGCCCACGACCTTGCAGGAACATGCGGCGCAGAGAGGTGCCGGAACCTTTGGGGGCTACCAGGAACACGTCTACATCTTTGGGGGGAACGATACCCGTTTGCTCGTTGAAGGTAATACCGAAGCCGTGGGAGAAATACAGGGCTTTGCCGGCAGTCAGGTGCTTCTTCACTGTAGGCCATAGCTCAATCTGGGCTGCGTCACTGAGCAAATAGCAGATAATGGTTCCACGCTCCAAGGCTTCTTCGATCTCGAACAGTGACTCACCTGGTACAAATCCGTCTTTTACGGCCTTATCCCATGTTTTGGAGTTCTTACGCTGTCCTACGATCACTTTAATACCATTGTCCCTTTGGTTCAGTGCTTGTCCAGGTCCCTGAACTCCATATCCGATAATGGCTACGGTTTCATTTTTTAATACTTCCTGAGCCTTAGCCAATGGGAACTCTTCGCGGGTAACAACATTTTCTTCTACCCCTCCGAAATTGATTTTTGCCATGGTCTTTTAATTTGAGAATTTTTACGTGTTTTATTTTTTATTGGGTGTGATAGACAGGTACTACATAGTAAACACCTCTGAGGCCTTGTCCAGGTATTCGTTTTCTATGAGTTCTTCGCCTGGTTCGGAGGCTTCGAACTCTTTCAGTTTTTCGTGGAATCCATTACTGTCTTTGATAATGGCCACGCGCGCGGAACGCACGAACTCAATGAGTCCAAAAGGCTCCAGGGCTTTGATCAACCGGTCGGTTTCTTCCCTATGACCGGTGGTTTCAAATACGGTATAGTCTTTACGGATCACTACCGCCCTGGCTCCATATTCCCTTAACAAGCGCTCCACCTTGACTTTTTCTGCGATTTCATCCGTAGGCACTTTGTACAAAGCCATCTCCTGCCAGATCAGTTCATCGTTGGTATTGAAATACGCTTTGAGGACTTCTACCTGCTTTTCAATCTGGCGGCAAAGCTTGCGTACTACGTCTTCGAATTCATTGATGACAATGGTGAAGCGATGGATGCCTTCCACCTCTGAAGGGGAAGTATTGAGGCTCTCAATATTGATCTTCCTCCTGGAAAACATGATGGCGATGCGGTTAAGCAGGCCTATCTGGTTTTCGGTATATACGGTGATGGTAAATTCTTGTTTGGACATAACCTGGTTTGAAAATTCGAGATTAAGAAAGCCTGATTTCTGATACAGAACAACCCTGTGGCACCATGGGGAATACATTGTTCTCCTTTCCTACCATCACTTCCAGCAGGTAAGCACCGGGATGATCCAACATGGTTTTGAGCGCCGTTTTCAGATCCGCTCTGGCGTCAATCCTGGCTGCTTCAATGTGATAGCCTTTGGCTACGGCGACATAGTCGGGTGAGGTGATATTGACGAAGGAGTAACGCTTATCATTAAACAGCTGCTGCCACTGGCGAACCATACCCAGAAACTGGTTGTTCAGGATAAGGATTTTCACCGCAGCACCAAATTGCATAATGGTGCCCAATTCCTGAATGGTCATCTGAATCCCGCCGTCTCCGATAATGGCCACCACCGTGCGGTCAGGTGCTCCATATTTCGCCCCTATGGCGGCAGGCAGCCCAAAGCCCATGGTTCCCAATCCGCCGGATGTAACATTACTTTTGGTATCGGTGAAGGTGGCGTAACGGCAAGCCACCATCTGATGCTGACCAACGTCGGTTACGATCACGGCCTTACCGCCGGTAAGCTCATTGAGGGATTTCAATACCTCCCCCATGGTCAGTTGCTCAGAAGTGGGATTCAATTCAGGATAGATGACCTGTTCCACTTCCTTTTTTTCCAGCTCCCTGAATTTGCCCAACCATTCATCATGGGATTTCTTTTCCACCAGGGCGGTGAGCAAGGGCAGCGTTTCTTTACAGTCTCCCCAAACCGGAACCTCTGCTTTCACATTCTTGTCTATCTCCGCAGGATCTATATCCAGGTGTATCACTTTGGCTTGTTTGGCGTATTTGTCCAGGCGGCCGGTAACCCGGTCATCAAAGCGCATACCGATGGCAATGAGTACGTCACACTCATTGGTCAGGACATTAGGCGCATAATTACCATGCATACCCAGCATACCCACGTGGAGGGGATGTGTGGTGGGCAGGGAGCTCAACCCTAAGATGGTGGCCGCAGCGGGGAGGCCGGCTTTTTCAATGAAGGCTTTGAATTCCTTTTCAGCGCTGCCAAGGATTATCCCCTGGCCAAAGAGCACAAAGGGCTTGGCGGCAGCATTAATCAGCTTGGCAGCCTGCTCAATGTATTCCTTACGGATAATGGGTTTGGGCCTATAGCTGCGTACGTGATGGCAAGGTGTATATCCCTGATAATCGAACTTCTGAATCTGGGCGTTCTTGGTGATATCGATCAATACCGGACCGGGGCGACCCGTGCGGGCAATGTAAAAAGCTTTAGCTAGTATGGCAGGGATCTCTGTGGCATCCGTCACCTGGTAGTTCCATTTGGTTACAGGGGTGGTAATGTTGATCACGTCCGTTTCCTGGAAAGCGTCGGTACCCAGTAAGGAGGCAAATACCTGACCCGTCACCGCGACCAGCGGTGTAGAGTCGATCATGGCGTCCGCCAGTCCGGTCACCAGGTTGGTTGCTCCTGGGCCACTGGTAGCAAACACTACGCCTACCTTTCCTGAGGTTCGGGCATAACCCTGGGCTGCATGGATCCCTCCCTGTTCGTGACGCACCAGGATATGCTGTAGTTTGTCCTGGTAATCATAAAGTGCATCATAGATAGGCATGATGGCCCCGCCGGGATAACCGAAAAGGACATCTACCCCCTCGGCCAACAAGGCTTCTAATACGGCTTCAGACCCGGAAATGGACTTGGTTTCAGCAGGTTTGGCCGCAGGCGTAGCTGGTTTGGCGCCGCTAGCCGATTTCTTTATATCCAACGTTTCCATACTTTCTTATTT
Organism: Beijerinckiaceae bacterium; assembly: GCA_903970475.1. Classification (GTDB taxonomy): domain Bacteria; phylum Bacteroidota; class Bacteroidia; order Chitinophagales; family Chitinophagaceae; genus Dinghuibacter. Next base: position 32,977 of record CAJCIQ010000067.1, on the reverse strand, counting down.
TGATGTGATCTACCTCTGGTTAGTATTGATTATTGCTCATCTGTAACGCAACCTTCTGCGGCGCTTTTTACAGACATGGCGTATTTAAACAGGACTCCTTTTGTTACGGTTAGGGCTGGTTTCTTCCAATTTTCCCTGCGCTGGGCCAGTTCAGCGTCAGAGATCTTCACATTCATCTTGTTGGATACCGCGTCAATTTCGATGATGTCATCGTCGGCTACCAGGGCTATACCACCACCTTCGAAAGCCTCCGGTGTGATATGACCCACCACAAATCCATGGGTTCCGCCACTGAAGCGTCCGTCGGTAATGAGTGCCACAGATTTCCCTAAGCCCGCGCCTATCAAAGCGGAAGTTGGCTTGAGCATTTCGGGCATACCGGGTGCTCCTTTTGGGCCCACATACCTGATCACCACTACGTCCCCGTGTTTGACGCGGCCACTGGAAATACCTTCAATCAATTCATGTTCTCCGTCAAATACCCGGGCTGGGCCGGTGAATTTTTCTCCTTCCTTTCCTGTGATCTTAGCCACGCTTCCTCCGGAAGCCAGGTTACCGTATAAGATCTGAAGGTGGCCTGAAGCCTTAATGGGCTGCTCCAGGGGATATATGATTTTTTGTGTGTCGAAGTCTAGTTCGGGCACATCCTTTAAGTTCTCTGCTATGGTCTTTCCGGTTACGGTCAGGCAATCTCCGTGGAGTAGTCCTTTATTGAGCAAGTACTTCATGACGGCAGGTATACCCCCATGCTGATGCAGGTCGGTCATTTGATACTTGCCACTGGGTTTGAAGTCAGCCAGCATAGGAATACGATTGCTGACCGCCTGGAAATCATCCTGGGTCAGTTTAACGTCCACTGACTTGGCCATGGCGATCAGGTGTAAGACGGCGTTGGTGCTGCCTCCCAGTACCATGATGGTGACTATGGCATTTTCAAATGCCTTACGGGTCATGATGTCGGAGGGCTTGATGTCCCTTTCCAGCAGCAGTTGAATGGCCTTGCCTGCGGCCAGGCATTCCTGCCTTTTTTCTTCGCTTAAGGCTGGATTGGAAGAAGAGTAAGGCAAGCTCATCCCTAAGGCTTCAATAGCCGAAGCCATGGTATTGGCTGTATACATGCCTCCACAAGCCCCCGCTCCAGGGCAAGCATGCATGACGATCCCTTTGAAATCTGCTTCATTGAGGGTGCCGGCTATTTTTTGACCCAGGGCTTCAAAAGCAGAAACGATATTGAGGTCCTGCCCTTTGTAATGGCCCGGCGCTATAGATCCTCCATACACCATCAGGGAAGGGCGGTTCAACCGACCCATAGCCATGATGGAGCCAGGCATATTTTTATCGCAACCGGGGATGGTGATGACTCCATCATAATACTGACCCCCGCAAATGGTTTCAATGGAATCGGCAATGACGTCCCTGGATACCAGTGAATAACGCATACCGTCGGTACCATTGGCCATCCCATCACTAACACCGATGGTATTAAATACGAGTCCAACCAGATCATTTTCCCAGACGCCTTTTTTGACCAGTTGAGCCAGGTCATTGAGGTGCATATTGCATGTGTTCCCATCATAGCCCATGGAGGCAATTCCCACCTGGGCTTTTGCCAGGTCTTGGTCAGTGAGGCCCAATCCATAGTACATAGCCTGTGCGCCAGGTTGGGTAGGGTCCTGGGTCAACGTCTTAGAATACTTATTTAATTCCTTTTCCATCTCGCTTATGTTTCGTTAAATCAGTTAATATCAGGTAAAAAAAAACCGCCTCTTTGGGGAGGCGGTTCAGTTATTTTCGTTGTTTGAATTAAACGACACCACCTCCGTATAAACCCGGAATAATAATGACCACCACAATAATGCTGACCACTACTGCAATTCGCAAGTTCGCTAATGGTAGATTTGTATGACGGTTGGATAACATGGTGAAATTGTCGTCAAACAAATGTATCTCTTCATTGCTACTTTACAAAATGTTTGGGCTGCTTTTTGAAAAAATTCCAACTAACAATCCTTCGTAAACATCATTTATATAATGGTTGACTTGCTGATGGATAAGTGCTCCCTGTCCACGCCGGCAGGCAGTTTTTGTTCTACGAAATCCCTGATCAGGTCGCCTATCGTAGTCGTTGAATAATAGTTAACCGCATCAATGTCTTTGGTCACGAATCCATAAGAAAGCGTCCATTCTACACCCGCCCTTACGGTGGCGGCTTCTTCTGTCATGCCCAAATGGTCCAGCAACATCGCTGCGCTTAAGATGGAACCGATGGGGTTGGCTATGTCCTTGCCGGCAGCCTGGGGATAGGACCCATGGATGGGCTCGAACAAGGCAGATCCCGTACCCACGGAGGCAGAAGGCAGCATGCCCAAAGATCCGCTGATGATGGAAGCCTCATCACTGAGGATATCCCCAAACATATTCTCCGTGAGGATCACGTCAAACTGTTTAGGATTCAGCATGAGTTGCATGGCCGCATTATCTACAAACATATAATCCACCTTTACATCCTGATAATCTGCGGCAATCTCTTGCACGACCTTCCTCCATAGCCTGGAGGTTTCCAGAACGTTGGCCTTGTCAACCAGGGTGAGGTGCTTCCGCCTTCCTTGGGCATATTGAAAAGCCAAATGGCTGATGCGTCCGATTTCATTACGGTTATAGGTACACTCATCCAGGGCTTCGTTACCGTCTTCACTTAAGTGTTTTTTCCCAAAATAAATACCACCGGTTAGTTCCCTGAAGATGACCATATCCACGTGCTCCAGGTTCTTAGGTTTCAGGGGGGACAAATGGTGCAAGGAGGGGTAAGTGCTGACCGGGCGGATATTGGCATAGAGCTGAAGTGATTTGCGTAGTTTCAGCAAACCTTGCTCCGGCCTTACTTTGGCAGTAGGATCATTGTCGTATTTGGGGTGTCCGATGGCGCCAAACAGGATGGCGTCGCTGCCCAGACAAACCTCTATGGTTTCATCCGGCAGCGGGTTTCCGGTTTTATCGATGGCATCTGCGCCCATCAGGCAATGGGTATAGTGAAAGGAATGGCCAAAACGGGCAGCCACTGCATCGAGTACTTTAATGGATTGTCCGGTAACTTCTGGTCCAATCCCATCCCCAAAGATTACAGCAATGTTTTTGTTCATAATGTGGTGATTATCGTTGTACGGTTTTTATAGCATGTTGATAGGGCTCCTTAGCGATCGGACGGCCTCCTTCCAAGGCCAGGAGGTGATCGATGCACCTGGGCAATTGGTCCACGCGGTGGCTTACATACAGCAGTGTGCGACCGGGATGCTCCATGATCTTGTCCACCACACGGATAAAATGGGCCGCCTGATGATCATCCAGTCCCTGGCAAGGCTCATCCAATATCAGCACCGGAGGGTTCTTTACCAGCGCCCTGGCCAGCAGGGTCAAGCGTTGGCTGCCAATGGACAAGTCTTTCACTTGTTTGTGGGCAAACAAGGAGAGTTCAAAGACCTCCATCCAGGAAGCGACCAGGGCTTGCTGTGCTTCGCTGATTTTCCGGTATAAACCTGTGGTATCAAAATAGCCCGTGGCTATGGCATCGGCACAGGTGGTCAAGGGATCAAAGTACCAATGAAGTTCAGGGGAGATATACCCTATCTTCTTTTTGATATCCCAAATGCTTTCTCCGCTACCGCGGCGTTTATCGAAAAGATAAATGTCATTGGCATACGCCTGGGGGTTGTCACCTACGATCAAACTAAGCAGGGTTGATTTACCTGCCCCGTTGTGTCCCTTTAACCACCAGCGCTCTCCCTTTTTCACAGACCAGGTAATGTTATCCAGGACTTGTTTTTCCCCATATTGTACGTGGACCTTCTCCATACGCACGAAATTTTCCCAGGTACTTTCATCGTCCTGGTAAGCCGGCAAGGCCAATGGCGCTACAGGAAGTTCGGACTCCGTTTTATGTATCAGTTGATAGGCTTCTGCGGAAATGATCTCCAGGCGGCCCTCCTTCAATGTAGCGATATGGGTAATCAGGGAAGAAAGGGGTTGGGCATCACTGATGATGATCAATTGGGTGCCGCTTTGGGCCAGGGAGGCAAATAGTTCATCCAGGTTGGCACAGGTGGCGGCATCCAATCCGATATAAGGATTGTCCAGCACCAGCAACCTCGGTTTGGTCAAAAAAGCCCTGGCCAATTGCAGTTTTTTATGTTCTCCGCTGGACAGCTGTACCAGGGATGCATCGGCCCTATGATGGAGGTCCAGGGCGGTCAACAGGGACGTAATTTCTGATGCAGCAACGCTTAAGCGCTCCAATTCCTGGCGCACGGTAACGGCGCTTTCTGCATCCTGGCTATTATAGCGTTGTTGATAATAAAAATTGGAAGAAAGACCGGAATGATCCTTGAAGTGGTGCCATTGATCCACGAACAGGGCTTTGACACGCTCCGCTGAGTCGGACGCCTCCGATTCCGGGGCCATTTCCAGCAAACCCCTATGAAAAATCAAACCACATAACGCTTTACCCAGGCTAGACTTTCCAACACCAGCAGCTCCGGTGAGAATCCAGTGTTCTCCTTTACCCATGGTAAAAGAAAGGTCCTCAAGGATGGTCTTTGCCCCTACCCCAATGGTCAGGAGTTCTGCCGTCAGGAAAGGTACCTGGTCACCGTTATTTCCTGGATTGCTCATATGTTTCAATTTCGGGACGGATACTGAGCAAATAGTCAATATCGTCATAGCCGTTGAGTAAACAGGTCTTCTTATACCCATTGATGGCAAAGCCTTCCTGCTCGCCCGTGCCATCTATGGTAATGGTCTGGGCGGCCAGGTCCACCGTTACGGTATCCATCCTATCCAGGTTGAGTAATTTTTGCAAAAAAGCATCCGTTACCACCACGGGTAACAGTCCGTTATTGAGGGCATTGTTGCGGAAGATGTCGGCAAAGAAGCTGGACACTACTACCTTGAAACCATAATCGGCAATAGACCAGGCCGCATGTTCCCTGGAAGAGCCACAACCGAAATTCTTACCTGCCACCAGAATTTGTCCTTCATACAGCGGATTGTTCAGGATAAAGTCCCGGACAGGAGCACCAGAGGCGTCATAGCGCCAATCCCTGAAGAGATTTTCTCCAAAGCCTTCTTTGGTAGTGGCTTTCAGGAAGCGGGCCGGAATGATCTGATCTGTATCGACATTTTCAATCGGCAGGGGAACTATCCTTGAGGAAATCGTAGTAAATGCTTTCATGCGTCTATAGTTATTTAACCGCTTTAATTCTTAGTCTTTTGTAATCGGCATGCCATACACCGCTTCTGAAATGGCTGGGCTTGAGCAGCTCAGTGGCCCTGTCCACAATTTTCTCCGCTTCTTCCGGCTGAAGTTGCCTGAATAAAAACCCTCCGAACATTTTGATCCAGGTCTGCATTCCATTTTCCCCATTGAGGGCTGTATCCCTATCAAAATGTAAAGCAGTCTTCACCTCAAAACCTGCTTGTTCCAGGAGACTGGCATACTCCCCTATGGAAGGGAAATACCAGAAATCTACGGGTAGCTTTTCCCTCCAGCCCATTTCCCACATGGCCTCATCTATGGCCTGCACAATGGCCTGGACATTCCCCTTTCCACCCATTTCAATCACCAACCTTCCTCCGGGTTTCAGGGCCTGATACATGCAGGCAATGACGGCTTCTGGTTCATTGATCCAGTGCAGGGCAGCGTTGGAGAAAAGGGCATCAAAAGGTTGGGGGTAATGAAAATCCCGGGCATCCTGGATATCGAAAGGAATCTCGGGATAGGCGGCCCTGGCTTTTTCTATCATTTGGACTGAATAATCAAACCCTGTAACGGAAGCGCCATATTGAGCGATCTGAGCAGCCAGTTGACCGGTACCACAACCTACATCCAGGATGCTTTCCCCTTTTTCAGGGGCCAGCCAACCCAGCAAGTCTTCTCCGTATTTGGAAACAAATCCATGCTTGTCGTCGTATAATTTAGCATTCCAGGTCACATCCGGCATAACAACTCGTTTTTTACATTAAATCAGTTCTCGTACGTCTGTCACTTTCCCCGTCAGCGCCGCTGCGGCGGCAGTCAAAGGGCTAGCCAGTAAAGTGCGGGCGCCTGCCCCCTGCCTTCCTTCGAAGTTGCGGTTGGAAGTGGAGACGCAGTATTCTCCCGCCGGGACCTTGTCTTCATTCATACCCAGGCAGGCACTGCACCCAGCCTGGCGAATCACAAACCCTGCCGCTTCAAATACTTTGTCCAGGCCTTCTTCAACGATTTGAGCGGCCACCTGCTGTGATCCAGGCACAATCATGACGTTCACACCGTCGTGCTTGTGACGACCTTTGATCACACCGGCCACCATACGCAGGTCTTCTATCCTGGAATTGGTGCAGCTACCGATAAACACATGTTGTACGGGCATATCCAGTAAAGGCTTGCCGGCTTCCAGGCCCATATACTGAAGGGCTTTGGCAATGACCTTCTTTTCATTCTCATCAGGCACCTTATCCAGGGCTGGTACGCTACCGGTTACGCCTATCCCTAGACCAGGGTTGGTACCGTAGGTAATCATAGGTTCTATAGCAGCCGCATCGATGAAGATCTCCTCATCAAAAATGGCATCTCCATCGGAATAGAGTTCCTTCCATTCGGCTACCTTACGGTCCCATTCTGTCCCCTGGGGTGCAAAGGGACGACCCTTCATATAAGCAAAAGTGGTTTCGTCCGGTGCGATCATACCGCCTCTGGCGCCCATTTCTATGCTCATATTGCATATCGTCATGCGGGCTTCCATGCTCAAGGCCCTGATGGCAGACCCGGCAAATTCAACGAAGTACCCGGTAGCACCTCCGGAGGTTAACTGAGCGATGATATAGAGGATAATGTCTTTGGCAACAACTCCTTTGGATAGCTCCCCCTCAACGCTGATGCGCATTAATTTAGGATGGCTCTGGAGCAGACATTGAGAAGCAAACACCATTTCCACCTCAGAAGTGCCTATGCCAAAGGCAATGGCACCGAAAGCTCCGTGGGTAGAAGTATGACTGTCTCCACAAACCATGGTCATACCGGGCTGGGTAACGCCCAATTCAGGCCCGATCACGTGCACAATCCCTTGGTAGCGGTGGCCCAGGCCATATAATTCAACCCCATGACGGGCACAGTTATCAGAGAGCATCTGCACTTGTTTACGGGACAACTCGTCTTTGATGGGCAGGTGCTGATTAAGGGTTGGTACGTTGTGATCGGCTGTAGCCAGAATCTGCTTTGGCCTGAACAGGGAAACGCCCCTGTTTTCAATCCCCTTAAAGGCCTGGGGACTGGTCACCTCGTGGATGAGGTGGCAGTCGATATACAATACTTCAGGTCCATCCGGTATGGATTTCACCACATGCTTATCCCAAATCTTATCGAATAATGACTTTCCCATTTCTATAGCTTTATGATCGTTTATACGCCTACTGCTGCTGACTCTTGCACGTATTGATGGGCCAGGCTTTGCAAGTCATGGTCCTCTACTTCTTTTTTGGAATCAGCCACAACCAGGAAGCGTTCATATAATACATCCACATCGTTGCGGTTGAAAAGATGACCCAGCTTATGGAAGCGGTGTGCCAGGGCAGAACGGCCGCTACGGGCAGTGAGTACGATCTTTGAACCAGCGGCTCCTACGTCTTCCGGACGGATGATCTCATACGTTTCGGAATGTTTGAGAAAACCATCCTGGTGAATGCCGGAAGAGTGGGCAAAGGCGTTCAAGCCTACAATGGCCTTATTGGGCTGCACCGGAACACGCATGGTGTCGGATACCAATTGACTGATGGGGTTGAGATATTCTGTCTTGATGCCCGTGTACAAACCCAGGGATTCGTGTTGTTTGAGGATCATCACCACTTCTTCTAAAGAAGTATTGCCTGCTCTTTCTCCTATACCGTTAATGGTACATTCGATCTGACGCGCCCCGGCTATAGCTCCGGCTATAGAATTGGCCGTGGCCAGTCCCAGGTCATTGTGGCAATGGCAGGAAAGGATGGCCTTATCAATATTGGGAACGTTATTAACCAGGTAGGCTATCTTATCTCCATATTGGTTGGGTAAACAATAGCCGGTCGTGTCCGGGATATTGACTACGGTAGCGCCGGCCTTAATAACGGCTTCTACCAGCCTGGCCAGAAACTGAATATCAGCCCTGCCGGCATCTTCGGCGAAGAACTCTACATCATCCACAAACCTGCGGGCATAGGCTGTTGCCTTTACCGCCCTTTCCAGGATTTCTTCCCTGGTCGCATTAAATTTATGTTTAATATGAATATCAGAGGAGCCAATTCCTGTATGGATACGGGGGCGTTTTGCTTTTTTGAGTGCTGCGGCGGCCACTTCAATATCTTTCTCCACGGCCCTGGTCAACCCACAAACCGTTGCGTTTTTAACATGCGCAGAAATGGCTTCCACCGATTCAAAATCACCGGGACTAGAAATTGGAAAGCCTGCTTCTATAACATCTACCCCCATTTCCTCCAGGACTTTGGCCACTTCAATCTTCTCGGCTGTGTTTAGTTTGCACCCAGGAACTTGTTCACCATCCCTTAAGGTCGTGTCGAAAATATAAATCTTGTTGTTGGTCATGGTCCTGTTGTTTTTTTAGTACCTATGACGAAGGTATCTTTGCTTATAATCCTTTTCAAATCAAATTGTAAGGCAAAATACAGCGGCTACCACCCCCTAAATTGGCTCAAAACACCGTTAGATAAGGCTTTTACCCTAAATGAATTACGATGGCCAACATTAGAAAAGACGAAGTGTTTCAATTAGTTAAATCTCTGCAAAAGGCGGAAAAAAGGAGTTTTAAACTGTTTGTCAACCGGCATGGGGATAATGCCGAAGACCTGAAGGTGGTGACCCTTTTTGATGCCCTGGACAAAATGGATGCCTACGACGAAGAAGCAATGCTCAGGAAGCACCCATCTATCAAGAAACAACAATTGTCCAACCTAAAAGCCCAATTGTTCCGTCAAATCCTGTCTTCTTTACGACTCATCCGGGATGAAAGTAATATAGAACTCCAGTTGCACGAGCAGATGGATTATGCTAAAATATTGTATGACAAGGCCTTATACTTACAAAGCCTAAAAATGCTGGACCGGATTAAGGAACACGCCCGTGAGTTCCACCAATTATCTTATGTCCTGCAAGCCCTGACCTTCGAAAAGAAGATTGAGTCCCTGCATATTACCCGGAGCATGGAAAACCGGGCCGAACAGTTGGCCAGGGAGACCGAAAAAGCCAATCAACAATGGCTAATGCTGGGAAAACTGTCCAACCTGGCACTCCAGCTCTATAGCTGGTACATTAAAATGGGACATGCCAGGGATGAAATAGATGTTTTGTCCGTCAAAGCTTTCTTTGAAACCAATTTACCCTCCGGCGCCAAGGATTCAGAGAATTTTTATGAGAAATTGTATCTGTATCAGGCCCATTGCTGGTACCATTATATTTTACAGGACTTTCTCCAGTTTTATAGGTATTGCCAGAAATGGGTGGACCTTTTTGAACAAGATCCTCCGATGATGTCTATTGAGACGGTTCAATACATGAAGGGGGTGCATAACCTGCTGATTGCCCATTTTGTCCTGTTCAACCACGACAAATTCATGCCCAGACTCAATGCCTTCCAGGCATTCACCGCCTCTGAACTGGGTCAGCGCACAACCACTACCGTCATCCAGGGGTTTGTCTACCTGTACATCTCTAAGTTGGACAGGCACTTTATGGAAGGGACTTTCACGGAAGGGCTGACCCTGGTACCAGAGATAGAAGAAAAACTGGAAGCCTACGAAATTCACCTTGACCGGCATCGGGTACTGGTATTCTATTATAAGATAGCCTGTCTATGCTTTGGAAGTGGAGATAATGAAAGGGCGATCGAATACCTCAATAAGATCATCCACTGGAAGGTAGACCTGAGAACAGATATACAATGTTATGCTCGTTTGCTCCACCTGATCGCCCACTTTGAGCTGGGTCACGAACAGTTGCTGGAATATCTGATCAAATCGGTCTATCGATTTATGGCTAAAATGCAGAATCTCAGTGAAGTAGAGGAGGAAATCTTCAAATTCCTCCGGAAGTCTTTTTTCCTGAAACCCACACAGATCCGCAGCGCTTTTATCGCCCTGAGGGATAAACTTCAGAAATACGAAGCCAACCCCCTGGAGAGCCGTTCCTTTATGTACCTGGATATTATTTCCTGGCTGGACAGCAAAATCCATAAAAAGCCGGTTCAGGAAATCATGCAACAAAAATATAAGGCTGATTATCAGAGAAAAAAGAAATATATTTAAGCTGGCAAATCCAATCCTTATGAAACGTTACCCGTCGAATGCTCTTTTCGGCTTCACCTTATTATTAGTTTTGTTGGTATGGGGCATGACCTCCTGTAGTAAAGGGGGAGGCTCTGGGAATTCTTCTACCGGAGGATCCGGCACGGGCGTCGATGTCGCTTCAGGACCTACTAATACCTGGCTCTCCGGCTATAGTACTGTATCGGGAGTCGATAGCACCTATACGGAGATACAATTGAACAGCGACCATGTTATTCAAAAAGTCATCACTTCGAATTACTTACCCAATGATACCTCCTATTCCGCTATTATCCCGGTATACACCAGTGGCAAAATAACGGAGCTACAGCAATCTACGGATACCACAGCCACGAGCGGAACGCCTTACGCCCAGTTTACTTATGGCAAATCCTGGATCAAGGTGCAGTATACACCAGGGTCGACCTATGATTCCGTAGCCAGCACTGGTTCACAGATTTCCGCCATCTACAGGTATGAACCGGTAGGTGTAACCCGGCAACCTACCCTGTTTCAGCAAGAAGCCTTTACCTGGAATAGCCAGGGAGATCTTTCCCAGGTCCTGGTTAACACGACAGACACCACCTCCGGATCCATTTCAGCCCAAACTGTGGAGTACACCAATGATGGCTCTTACAATCCCTACAGGACCCTGACGGATGCCGCTTTCATCCTGGGCACAACCGTAGATGCCAATATTGTAATGCTTACGACAAATAACGTAGCTACGGTTCAGATAACCGGATACAGCTTCTCCAATAGCTATATTTATCAATATAATGCCCAAAGTCTGCCCACTTCCCAAATTTTCGAATACCTTCAACAAGGAGCGGTAAAGACGTCCTCATTGACGTATTTTCAATACATTGCGCAAAATTAGCTATGAAGTATACTGGGCGCTGTGCCCTCATTTTGCTGATGCTGACGGGTTGCCATAGGAATGGCACCTGGATGGATGGGCAGATTGATCCGGCACTACGTGATAAGATGAATGAACTCAATAGCCAGGTCCTCAAAGATATCAGTGGACGGAACATCAGTGATTTGAGGAACATCTCCAGCGACAGCCTTTGGTCATCCAACGGACCCAACATAGAGGATCAGTTGCTTCATACCCAGACATTACCCGACCCCAGTACTTTTAAAGTAAAAAACCAGTTCTACCTTAAGTTCTACGGTGCGGACGCCAATCGCAACTCTACCATGCATCGCACTAAAGGGAGCGAGCACGACTACCTCTTGACTTTTCAGCCCATCAATAAAGAGACCCTTGTTACCCTAGGCTATTTCAACCAATACCCCGAAAGCTTTGCCCTGACCACCTCTTATGGCAAGTACGGTGACAATTGGAAATTGAACATTATGCAGATAGGACTCCTGAAGGTGATGAACCGGGATGCCATCGATTGGTACCATAGCGCCCAAAAGGATTTCGATAGCGGTTACCTGGTGGATGCGGGTAATGACCTGCTGCTTTGTGAGCAATTATTAAAGCCCGCCGGAGGACTGTTGCATTATGAAAAGGAAAAGGAAATAAATGAGCTGGACCAAAAGCTCACCAGCGCGATCACCCAGCGTTACCCCTTTCCGCTTACAGATAGCCTGGTATCCACCAAACCCAGTATATTCAAGATCAGTTTATACCGGACAACCGAAGGCTATTATCCTTTCATTCTCTATAAGACAAAATACCCGTTATCAGACTCCAGCGCCCTCTCCAAAGAATGCGATGCTATTTGTGCCCATTTGGGCGATTTGTTTTACGGGTTGGATAAAGGGAAAAAATACTTGTTCTTCAGGGCCTACTCCAAGCTGGATCCCGCTAAAATGGATGAAGGATATAAGGACTTCCGCAGGAATGGGAAATTCCCCCAGACTTCTGTAGAGTAACCACCGCGTTATTTTTTGTGGACCGCCTCTACGGCTTTGCGTACACTACCTTCCTTAATCAGCAGTGCTTTAGCCTGTTCATATGTCAGGCTGGGCAGTTGCTCCAGCACCATGCGCACGCCCCTATCCACGAGTTTGTCGTTGGACAGCTTCATGTCTACCATTTTATTGTCCTTGACCCTGCCCAGCCGGATCATCACGGAAGTAGAAATCATGTTGAGTACCAGCTTTTGGGCGGTGCCGCTTTTCATCCGCGTGCTTCCGGTTACGAATTCCGGCCCCACGGCCACCTCCACCGGGAAATCTGCTTCGGCTACAATGGGCGCTCCTGGATTATTGGTAATACATCCTGTTAGGATTCCATTCTTCCTGCATTCGCTCAATGCGCCTATCACATAAGGCGTGGTTCCACTGGCCGCAATCCCAATGACCGTATCGGAAGCGTTGATGCCTTTGTCCTTTAGGTCTTTCCAACCCTGCATGGTGCTATCCTCTGCAAATTCAACCGCCTGGGTAATGGCCTGGGCGCCTCCTGCTATAATGCCGTTGACCAATCCGTAAGGAACCCCGAAAGTAGGTGGGCATTCACTGGCATCCACTACGCCCAGTCGCCCGCTGGTTCCGGCACCTATATAAAATAAGCGCCCTCCGGCCAGCATCCGGTCACTTAAGGCCTCCACTAATTTTTCGACCTGGCCTATGGCCGCTTTCACCGCCAAGGGGACCAATTGGTCTTCCTCGTTGATATGGGTGAGGAGGTCATGGATAGTCATCTGTTCCAGGTCGTGGTACCTGGAGGAAGATTCGGTGATCTTATCAAAAGACATAAAAAAGTTGTTAAGGTTTTATTGGGCTCTGTGAAAAGCTTCCAGACCATCCATGGGGGTCGCCCGAATATGCCCTATGTCAAACTCATAGGCATGGCCTAATTCCCGAACGACATCCCGGAAGGCATAAGCCACCCCACCTGTGAAATGAATGGTTTGGCTCCAACTTTCCCTGTATTTGCAGAGGTGACGGAAAAAGAAGTCATTTATTCCATCTTCAATGATGTTTTCCACCATATAGTGCCCCCTGTTCTCAGAAAGGAAGTGGGCAAATGACGCAAGATACCGGTTGGGCAAAGGCTGTTTGTACACGGCTTCCAGAATATCTGCTGGTTTTGAGGTGTACTGGGCCTCGAATTTCATACTTAATTCCTCGTCGAAGGTATGGTAGAGGTAGTACTGAAGGACGCTTTTTCCCAAATAGGCCCCGCTGCCTTCATCTCCCAATACATAACCTAATCCAGGACTATTCTTGACAATGTTTTTGCCATTATATGCACAGGAATTGGAGCCGGTACCCAAAATGCAGGCTACCCCCTTTTCCTTTCCGCACAAAGCCCTGGCGGCCCCCATCAGGTCGTGCATTACCTCGGATGCTGCCCCCGGGAATACTTTTTTTAGTACCCCTTTGATCATACGGGCATTGCCAGGGTTTGCATTCCCTGTCCCATAAAAATAAATGGCTGAAATGCTGTCTTTAGGGAGTTCTGGTATCAATTCCTTTCTCAGTATCGCCTCTATGGCCCGGGCATCCAGGAAGTAGGGGCTGAGTCCTTGTGTGAAAATGGTAACTTTCCGTTTTTGCCTGAGTAGGCGCCACTCTGTTTTGGTGGACCCGCTGTCTGCTATCAATATCGTAGACATGTCATCCAATAACCCGGGTTGATTTGCCAAAAAATAATGAAATTCGCACTTTCGATCGCAAAGTACATCATTCAAATGAACAATAATAAAAGATTACAAGTCTGGTTACCCCTGTTGTTTGCCTTAACCATGATAGTAGGTATGTGGCTTGGATATTCACTGAGTGGAAGCCTGGGAAGCTCATCCAATGGCGTATTCAGCCGTTCTTCAGGCAGCACTTCCCTTCAGGAAATTCTGGAATTGATCAACAAGCGTTATGTTGACTCCGTGAACATGCATTCCATTACCGATAGCGCCATTGGTGGTGTACTCGATCAGTTGGATCCCCATTCTGCCTATATTCCAGCCTCTGAATTGCAGGAGGTCAATGAAGATCTGGAAGGACAATTCCAGGGCATTGGCATAGAATTCAGCATCCTGGGCGACACGTTAAATGTCGTCAGCGTTATCGCCGGAGGCCCTTCTGAAAAAGCAGGCCTTCAGATTGGAGATAAATTTTTGAAGGTAGGCGACACGGTTATGACGGGCAGGCACCTCACAACCGAAGAAGTGAGAAAATTGCTAAGGGGTCAGGAAGGTTCCAAAGTGGAAGTAACCCTGCTTCGTATGGGTCAGTCAGTGAAAGCCCTTATCACCAGGGGAATGATTCCCCTTAACAGCCTGGATGCGGACTATATGCTCAACAGTAAAACAGGCTACATTAAGCTCAATAAATTTTCTGCTACCACCTATGCAGAGTTTATGGCAGCCATGGATACCCTTAAAGGTAAAGGCATGCAACAACTGGTGCTCGACCTGAGAGATAACGGAGGGGGATATATGGAACAAGCCGTGGAAATAGCGGATGAATTCCTGGACGACAACAAACTCATCGTATATACCCAAGGCCGCAACAGCCCTAGAAAAGAATATACAGCCGACAAACCTGGTTTATTTGAAAAGGGCAAGCTGGTTGTACTCATAGATGAAGGAACGGCTTCCGCCAGTGAGATCCTGACCGGATCACTACAGGACTGGGACAGGGCCACCATCATCGGAAGGCGCAGCTTCGGTAAGGGGCTGGTACAGGAACAATATTCCCTAAGTGATGGATCAGCACTGAGGTTAACCATAGCCCGTTATTATACCCCTTTGGGACGAAGCATCCAGAAATCTTATGCCAAAGGGGTCAGGGAATACGAGGATGATATCATCAACCGCATCCACAATGGAGAGCTGGTCAATGCAGATAGTAATAAAGTAGCCGCATTGGGCAAAGCCTATGTCACCCCTGGGGGGCATAAGGTCTATGGAGGGGGGGGCATCATGCCGGATATTTTTGTCCCTCTGGATACCACCGAATACAGCCCCATTCTCGTCAGGCTATACAGGCACAATACATTGTCTGACTTTGTATATAATTACTATGTAGCCAACAAGGGAACCCTCAATGGATATGGCTCCGCCAAGAATTTTGCCGAGAAATTCAATCCAGGTGCAGACTTGTGGAGTTCTTTGGTGCACTACGCCTCAAAGGATAGTGTTGATCTTCAATACCTTCCCACCAAGGACAAGGATATGCTGATGCTCCGTACCAAGAGCCTCCTGGCCCGCCAGATTTGGCAGGTTGAGGGCTTTTTTGAGGTGTACAATCAGGATGATCCGATGATTAAAAAGGCCCTGGAAAACTTAAATTAACCCCTGGTGCCGCTGGGCCTGCCCATTCTTTGTGGAGCTCACCCTCGGAGCCCTGAGACTGATTTTGTACCTTCGTTAGACGACTTATAATTTTATGTGGAAGAAAAACATCCTGGAAACCATAGGTAACACGCCTATGATCCAACTCAATAAGATCACCAAAGATTTACCCTGCACCGTGCTGGCTAAAGTGGAATATTTCAACCCTGGGAATTCCATCAAAGACCGTATGGCTTTAAAAATGCTGGAAGTAGCCGAAAAGGAAGGGAAGATCAAACCAGGGGGCACCATTATCGAATGCACGAGCGGAAACACCGGTATGGGCTTGGCCCTGGCTGCCTGTGTGAAGGGTTATAAATGCATCTTTACCTCTACCGATAAACAATCCAAAGAGAAATTTGACATTCTCAAAGCGGTGGGCGCTGAGGTCATCGTATGCCCCACCAATGTCGAGCCTGAAGATCCCAGGTCTTACTATTCCGTTGCCAGGAGATTGGCAAACGAAATCCCCAACAGCTTCTGGGTTAACCAATACGACAACCTGGCCAACCGGGATGCCCACTACGAAACCACGGGCCCTGAAATCTGGGAGCAAACAGAAGGGAAGATCACCCACCTGGTGGTAGCCACCGGCACGGGCGGTACCGTTGTGGGTACGGGCAAATACCTCAAAGAAAAGAACCCCCATATCCAGGTATGGGCCATTGATCCTTACGGCTCCCTCCTTAAAAAGTTCCATGATACGGGTGAGATGGATATGAGTGAAGTCTATCCTTATATCTCCGAAGGCATAGGGGAAGACTTCGTCCCTGAAAACTATGATATGAGTGTCATCGATCATTTTGAAAAAGTGACCGATAAGGACGGCGCCATCATGGCCAGGCGCATATCCAAAGAAGAAGGCATCTTCGTAGGATACAGTGCCGGCAATGCCCTTAAGGCTGTATTCCAGCTCAAGGAAAAGCTGAAAAAAGATGACCTGGTGGTGGTGATATTCCATGACCATGGTAGCCGTTATGTTGGTAAGGTCTATAATGATCAATGGATGATGGAAAGGGGTTTCCTGGATGTCAAAACGGTCAAGGACCTGGTTAATAGTCGTCCTAACGGTCGCCGCCTGGTCAGTGTTCAGCCCCATCAAAAAGTAGGGGACGCCATTGACCTGATGAAAAAATACGACATCGAACATATTCCCGTTATCAACGGAGAAGGCCCTGTGGGCGCTATTTCCGAAAGCGGCCTGTTTTTCAGGTTGCTCAACCAGCCAGACCTGCGCAATCACCTTATTGCTTCTGTTATGGAAGCCCCCTACCCCCTGGTTGCCTTCGATACACCGGTGGAGCGCCTGAGCGCATTGATTTCCCGGGATAATGGAGCCGTCCTCAGCAAGGACGAGGCCGGCGATTTCCATATTGTGACCAAGTACGACGTGATTCAGAGTTTGAGGAAGTAAAATGGATTATTTGTACATTGAGGTAGTATTTGCTTCCATAAGGGAAGGAATTCGCATTATTGCATCCAGATCTCCGGTTATTGATACCAAAGGCCTCCAGAAAATACTGGATACCCGCCTTCAGCAACAAGATCAAAAGCTGGAAGGATATTTACAAAGGCATTCCTTCAGAAGACCAACCATTCGGTCATGATCATTCACAGCACAGATAACCTGAAAATACGCCTGCCCGTCCCCAGACGCATCGTTTCTTTGGTCCCATCCCAAACAGAATTGCTATATGACTTAGGGTTTGATGAGGAAATCGTAGGCATAACCAAATTCTGTGTACTGCCCCGTGACAAGTATCATCGTAAAACCTGGGTGGGCGGTACCAAACACTTAAAACCGGATATTATCCGGGGCCTCCAGCCCGAACTCATTTTAGGAAATAAAGAGGAAAATGTCAAAGAACAGGTGGAGGCACTCGAAGACCTATCGCCAATCTATGTCAGCGACGTGTCCAATCTTCAGGATGCGCTGGCCATGATCAGTGATATAGGTTTGCTGACGGGAAAGTTCCACCAGGCTCAGGAAATCATTGCAGGTATAAGGGAGGCCTTTCGGGAACTGGAAGCCGCTGTCCATATCCGACCGGCGGCCAACGCAAGCATCGAAACCGCTGGTGCGCTCATCCCCACCGCCTACTTTATTTGGAGGAATCCTTGGATGACTGTTGGTGGAGATACGTTCATTAACGATATGATGACCAGGGCGGGTTTTGATAATGTATTCAAAAACAAGACCCGATATCCAACCATAAGCCCTCAGGAACTCGCAGAAAGCGGTGTAAAGCTCATATTCCTATCCTCAGAGCCCTATTCCTTCAAAGAACATCATATGGCCGAGTTTCAGGAAGTACTACCCCGGGCTGGTATCCACCTGGTGGATGGGGAGATGTTCAGTTGGTATGGGAGCCGCCTGATGCATTCGCCAGGGTATTTCCTAACTTTACGGTCAAAGGTTGCCCCTTCATGATGCACTTCAGTGAACTTCCTTCTGCCATTCATTTAGGTCCTGAAAATCAGAACCTGAATAAGCCCTCCAGGAAAAAGCCCTTTTTCCCTGTTGGAGAAAAGCTGGGTGCTTACCTCAAAAAACATGGACGGGAAGTCAAACTACCCGTTGCGTACCGGGATCTACTGCATTTTCGGACCACCGTTGCCCTCAAAGATAAAAATGGCGTAGACACCCTTTGGGAGACCTGTTCCTACGACCTCAAGGAATGGCAATACCTGAAAGATCAGCTGATTTCCATTTATGCCATTTTAAAAACCGAAGGTGACCTTAGCTTCTCCGGTCACCTGGATGTGGCGCGCATAGACTTTTGCCGTTTTGGGAACTCTCAACCCTTCCGTATTCGCATCGTCAATAAGTACAACGATAATTACGACCATTACTATATAAAAATTGCAGACGCTTCCAGGGTCTACGGACTTGAACTGGAACACCTGCTGTCTCCCAACCGTATTACCTTCCTTTCCAGTAAGGGAACCTTGGTAGAAGAACATATTCCTGGTATTCCGGGGGATGTTTTTATCCAACAATACCTCAAGGACCCGCTCACCAATAAGATACGCTTTGCTAAAGAGTTTGTGAAGTTCAATGAACGTTGTTTCGTGCGCCTGTTGGGCGACATGAGATCCTATAACTTCGTGGTTAATATAACACCCGATATAGAAGATTTTCAGTACAGGATACGGGCTATTGACTTCGACCAGCAATCTTACGAAGGCAATATGAACCTATACCTGCCCCAGTTCTTTAAAGAGAATTATCCCTTTGTAGACCTGGTGCTCAAGCACCTCAATAAGGATTCTATTGCCCAATATCAGACGGAAGAACGAACCATCATGGCTTTCCGGGTGGCAGCTTCCCGGTTCCGTCTCATGGAGTTGTTCAACATCATGTCTGCTGACCAGATTTCCACTCCTGAAAAACTGGAGCAGTTAAGAACGGAACTGACCAATTATTTTCATGCAGCCTCCTTTTTGAAATGCGGGTCTATGGGGCAATTGGTCAAACGCCAACTGAAACAGACCTTGCAAAAGAACCTGATGTATCTCCAGAAGCAGAG
This sequence comes from Beijerinckiaceae bacterium, assembly GCA_903970475.1. Classification (GTDB taxonomy): domain Bacteria; phylum Bacteroidota; class Bacteroidia; order Chitinophagales; family Chitinophagaceae; genus Dinghuibacter. The sequence goes on along the minus strand of CAJCIQ010000067.1, from coordinate 13,809 downwards.
CGGAAATTTCAACGATTAAGTTTTCCCGAATAAAAAAGGACAAAGCAGAAATGATTCCACTTTTTCCAAAGAAAAGGTAACGATCGAAATGGCTAACTACTTTTTAATAGACGATAGGACAATTTTCAGCGGTGTACGATGTAGGTTGATCAGCTCATATGATTCCGCTGCAGCAGGAATCAAAAATGTTTCCGCGTAACGAACTTCTGTTTCTATTCCGTATTTCGGTTTGATCACCAGGCTATCCCCTTCTACCAGCATCAGGAGGTGGAATTTCCCATTCGTCTCCACAGCCGTCTCCCCGGCAGATAAGCTGATGCGATGAACCGTATAAAACTGTTCCGGATGGGTAGGCAATTCTTCCCACTTCACCCCTTCCTGATCTGAAAGCATTAAAGGCCTGGAGATAAGTTCCTGTGTTACCACCTTGCCCTTTCTGTCAAAATCCAGGTTATGGAAAGCGTGTTCTATATTAATGGGTCTTGGCCGTCCATTGAAGTCTAAGCGCATCCAGTCATACATCTTAAAAGTGAAGATGTAAGGCGTAGCACTGATCTCTAAAACCAGATTACCCTTCCCTGCCCCATGTACCGTGCGGTTGGGTATTAAAAAAAGATCGTGTTTGGCCGCAGGCAAGCGCTGCACATACCGTTCAATGTCTACAGGGATTTTTTCAGCCTGGCTCCTCTCCAGATCAGCGCGGAGGGCCTCAGGATCAATACCTTCCTGGAATCCTAAATAAACCGAAGCCTCGGGCGTGCTGTCCAGTATGTAGTATGTTTCATCCTGGGTGATGGTTTCCCCAAAGTTGGAACGGATATATTCCAGGGAAGGATGGCATTGGATGGACAAATTGTCACCACCCACCGTATCCAGGAAGTCAAACCGTATAGGAAATTGAACACCAAATCGTTCGGCATCCAATCCAAGAACATTTTCTGCGTCCTGCTCCAGCAACCAGTCAAAAGCAATTTCCAACAAGTGATTCTCTCCCTCGAACACCAGACCATTTTCCGGAGCGATGAGCTCAAACGACCAGGCATAGTTAATTTCTTTTAGAGAAAGCCCAGGTATATGACCTTTCATCCATTGCCCACCCCAAACCCCGGGTTCAAACCAGGGCCGGTTCCGGATGATGGTTTTACTGATGGTCTGTAGTCCTTTTGATATGGAAGTAGCTAAAGACCAATTTATCTCATCGCCCCACTGGCCATCGGCAATGACTTCAATGCGCTGTTTAATGTCCATACGGTGCTGGTTCAGCAACGGCCAGTCCACAAAATAGGACCGTTTATACATTTCCGGGAAATCCATGATCCGGGTACAGCCCAGATTGGTAGCGCTACCGGCCCTCATCCGGTATTGCAATTCATTTTTAGGCAAGTCAACGTAAATGATAGGAGCATCCCATCCGCTCAAAGCCGCGCCTGTACCTGCCAGAACAATCAGGTCCGCCTGGGCAGACGGTATCCAGTCCTTCCAATCGTCGGTAAAAAAATCTGCTAACATGATGGTGGCGCGCGTTCCCCAGACAGATCCCGGCGTACCCAAAAAAGGATCTACCAATTTTTCGATGCGTGCTTCACTTAGTTGAAATACTTCCGCGTGATACCATATCACCCTTTTGCCCATTGCCCTGCATGCTTTGCAGAGCGCAGCCCTGATCAGGGACCAATCCACGCCTGCATATCCGTCTATCATTACGGCTCCCCGACGCACCGTCCAAGCGGCCATGGAAGCAAATCCGCCATAAATGGTACCTGTACCTAATGATTCAAAGGGATAGATCCTGTAACCTGATTCGGGTATGGATTCAGTTGCCAATATCCGGGGAAGTGTGGGTTGCCTGGAGGCGCGGGCAGGCGATTTTAAGTTTCCCGGCACGCCTGAACCTGACGCCAAACCTTCGGCCATCAAGGCAGCCCCCGATATCGCTGCGTGTTCCGTATAAGGGGAAAAACATAGGCTAAATGACCTATCTCCCAACGCCTCCTGCATGGCCTCCTCAAATAACAGATTGCTTTTGGCAATACTTCCGCCTATGATCAAATGCGCCCCGCCGAACTCCTTCATTCGCGCTTTGAGCAATTGGCCAAGATGGGTTCCAAAAGAATTAAAGACCGATTGGGCAATTCCATTTTTTTCAGCTAACGCCGCCAATGTTTTTACATCGGGCACCGCCTCCCCACTAAGTGCCGCATATTCGGCGAGTAACCACCTGGCCGAAATATAATCCTCTGCCTTACCATCCAGGAAAGGATAGTCATATAAATAACCTTGTACCGGCACTCCCGCTCCTTCAAAAAGTACACACCCATTGTCCACATAACAGGCGCCCAAACCAGTTCCCAATGTGATGGTCAACACCCTTTCATGCATCATGTCCTGATTTCGGTTCACTTCACCCCATCCAAAGCAAACAGCATCATTGGCAAACAGTATAGGCAGGTCCCTCGGAAATATCCTATCTAACAATGCCTCCCGGACATTGATACCAAAAAGGCTTTCATACTTGGCCATACCCTTTATACGGGAAGTACCCTCCCCATAATCGAAAGGTCCAGGCATGGCAACGCCTATGGCACTTACCTCAGCACCATTTGCCGCAGCCAACACGCTCAGGATGGCCTTAGCCCAGTTATCCAGAATGACTTCTGCCGGTTCCATTGCATGAATGCTTTGATGGATATAGCTTCCATCCCATAATTTCCCATCTTCCCCAACCAGCGCCGCTGATATGTGCGTCCCCCCGATGTCTACCCCAACCTTAAGATTTGTTTTTACCATATACTGAACATATAATCTGTAAGAAGTATCAAAGCTGTATATCTGCACATAAAAAAAAGGGGTGCTTACCCCTTGTCGTCTTTCGTTTTTTACATACAATACCAGCCCCCCTGGCACTGAATAGGTAGAGGAAGTCTACTGGAGTGATTGATCACAAGGCAACCGTTTTTGTATGTCTGAACATATTGACATGTAAAGATTGGAACTACTTCGGGAATATCCAAATATTTCAGGCGTCCTGCGGGCGTTGGGCAAACAATTTTTGCGCCTGGGTACAAAAATAAAGCCGCCCCTAAAAGGGACGGCCTAAAACGGTTTTGCCGGCATTACGCATTCCTGCCTATGCAATTCAGATCGCCGAAGGCTTCTTCCAGGCGCTTAACGAAGTTGTCTTCGCCTTTACGCAGCCAAACACGGGGATCATAGTATTTTTTGTTGGGCTTTTCGGCGCCATCGGGATTGCCCAATTGGCTTTGGAGATACCCCTCGTTTGCCTGATAATATTTGAGGACCCCTTCCCAGAAAGCCCACTGCATATCGGTATCGATATTCATCTTGATCACTCCGTAATCCAGGGTCTCCGTGATCTGGTGTTTGGGAGATCCGCTGCCACCATGGAATACAAAGTATACAGGCTTATCGGCAGTATGGAATTTTTCCTTGATGTACGCTTGAGAGCTGTGCAGGATATCCGGACGCAGTTCCACGTTTCCTGGGCTGTATACACCATGTACGTTACCGAAAGACGCAGCGACCGTAAACAGTTTTCCGATTTTGCTCAGGGCTTCATAAGCTTCGGCCACTTCGGAAGGCTGGGTATAGAGTTTGCTGTTTTCAACACCGCTATTATCTACGCCGTCTTCTTCCCCGCCGGTAACACCCAGTTCAATTTCCAGGCTCATGCCTAAGGCGTGAATCCTTTTGAAGAACTCGGTGGAGATTTCAATATTTTCATGAAGGGGCTCTTCACTCAGGTCAAGCATATGAGAACTGAACAAGGGCTGGCCATTCTTTTGTTTGTATTCTTCACCCGCTTTCAGCAGGCCATCTATCCAGGGCAACCACTTTTTGGCGGCATGGTCTGTATGCAATACAACGGGCACACCATAATAACGGGCAACGTTATGCACATGCAGCGCACCGCTGATGGCTCCGGAAATATTAGCCTGCAAATGATCGTTGGGCATACCTTTTCCTGCAAAGAATTGGGCTCCCCCATTGCTGAACTGGATGATCACGGGAGATTTCACTTTGGCAGCAGTTTCCAATACCGCATTAATGGTATTGGTAGAGATGACGTTTACAGCGGGCAACGCAAATTTGTTTGTCTTAGCATCGTCGTACAATGCGCTCAATTCATCGCCGAACAGTACACCGGCACGGTATTTTGCCATTTCGAATTAATAATTTGATGGATAAAAGAACTATAGAAAAAAGCGTCGCTAAGGTAGTATATTTGAGGACAAAAACACCAAATTATGTCTTCAGCGAAAATTTCGGAGCTTTTGGGTGATAAAGCTTCTTATTATTTAGAGCACAAATGCACAGGCATTCCTAAAGAAGAATTAACCTTGCCTAACCCAAATGCAATTGAAAATATTTGGATTAACACTAACCGTAACAATCAAACGCTACGGAGCTTACAGACCTTATATAGTCATGGCCGGCTGGGCGGCACCGGTTACTTGTCTATCTTACCGGTAGACCAGGGTATAGAACATAGCGCGGGCGCCTCTTTTGCTCCCAATCCCATGTACTTTGATCCAGAAAACATTGTAAAACTGGCTGTAGAAGCTAATTGCAGCGCAGTAGCCTCGACTTTTGGCGTATTGGGACTGACCAGCAGAAAGTATGCACATAAAATACCATACGTGGTGAAACTCAACCACAATCAGTTGCTTACTTATCCCAATAAGTTCGACCAGACCTTATATGGCACTGTAAAAAGCGCCTGGAATATGGGCGCCGTTGCTGTGGGCGCCACCATCTACTGGGGCAGCGAGGAGAGTGACCGCCAGCTCAAAGAGATCGCAGAGGCCTTTGAACAAGCCCACGAACTGGGCATGGCCACCATTCTATGGTGCTATATGCGTAACAGCGCTTTCAAAGTGGGGGATATAGATTATGCTACAGCCGCGGATCTGACAGGTCAGGCCAATCATTTGGGCGTTACGATACAGGCCGATATTATCAAACAAAAATTACCAACCGTCAACGGTGGATATCTTGCTTTAAAATTCGGAAAGACCTCCCCCCTGGTATACGAAAAATTGACCACGGATCACCCCATTGATATGACCCGTTATCAGGTATTGAATTGCTACAGCGGAAAAATTGGTTTGATCAATTCCGGCGGAGAGTCCCACGGAGCCTCTGATCTGGCGGATGCCGTTACCCAGGGGGTTATCAATAAAAGGGCCGGTGGTATGGGCCTGATCATGGGCCGCAAATCCTTTCAACGTCCCTTTAAGGAAGGGGTGAACATCATTCACTCCGTTCAAGATGTATACCTGGATCCCAAAATAACGATCGCCTAATACGGTCTAATACGGCCCCCGTGTCAGCCGGTGCACTTCCGCGTGAGCGGCGCTTTCTGGCGTCAGCCGGTGCACTTCCGCGTGAGCGGCGCTTTCTGACGTCAGCCTGTGCACTTCCGCGTGAGCGGCGCTTTCTGACGTCAGCCTGTGTATTCCCGCGTGAGCGCTGTATTTTTAATAGCGCGCCACGGGCGCGCTGCCCGAAGGGCCATCATTACCACTTTCCGTAATTGGGGCTTTGGAGTTAATTTCTTTTAGCTCCTAAGCCCCAATTACGAAAAGATTACGATATTAGCGGTTTAAAATCGTAGCAATGTCCCAACAAGAGGAGGATTTTGAAGTGAACCTTACCGGTGAAGAAGGCCAGTCAGAAGAATCAAAGACCCGTTGGTTTAAAAGGATCAAGAAGGGTATTCAAACGAGCACTGCTGAAAAAAAGGAAGTACCGGAAGGATTATGGACAAAATGTCCCCAATGTAAGTATACCTGCACGATGCTGGAACTAAGGGAAAACCTTTTTGTTTGCCCCCAGTGCAACTATCACCATCGTATTGAAAGCTCGGAATACTTTGATATCCTGTTTGACAATAAACAATACACCCTACTTTTCGACAATATTGTTTCCAAGGACTTCCTGGGTTTTACCGACCTCAAGCCCTATCATAAGCGCTTGGAAGAAGTTTGGAAGAAAACAGACCTTAAAGATTCCATCCGTTTTGCCACGGGCAATGTAGGCGGAAGTGGTCTGGTGGTAGGCGTTATGGATTTTGAATTCATCGGAGGGTCCCTTGGAAGTGTCATGGGGGAAAAAATTGCGAGGGCTGTTGATTATTGCCTGCAACACCACCTTCCCTTACTGATTGTCTCCAAATCCGGAGGTGCCCGCATGATGGAGAGTGCTTTCTCCCTGATGCAAATGGCCAAAACCATCGGTAAACTGACCCAACTAGCCGACGCAAAGATTCCTTATATCTCCTTGATGACCGATCCCACCTTTGGAGGCGTAACCGCTTCCTTTGCCATGATGGGGGACCTCAATATTGCTGAGCCAGGCGCCTTGATTGGCTTTGCCGGCCCCCGCGTTATTAAGGAGACCATCCGGAAGGAATTACCGGAAGGTTTTCAGCGTTCTGAGTTCCTTTTGGAACACGGATTCCTGGACTATATAGTAGACCGTAAGACCTTGAAGGAAAGGATAGCCCAGTCGTTAATGCTGTTTGCTCATTAGTTCACCTTATGATATTATTTTTCAGGAAAAGGACATATACTGTCCTTTTCTCTTGCTTACTTGTTCTGACTTCAGAGGCCACAATGGCGCAAAATCCGGTTTTCAGCTTTACCTCCGGATTAAGAACGGCATCCGGTCGGATGGATTGGTTTTTGTACGAAACAACAGGATTTATATCGCTTATTATGACCTGAAGACGAGAGCCTATTTAATCCAGGCAGTGTCCCGCTAATGTTTGTCATCGTTTTTTCCTAATAAATTCAGACCTTTGCGCCCATGAGTACCATTTCAAACCGGGGCGCGTATCACGAATTCTTCATAGAAGATACCTATGTGGCGGGCATGGTGCTGCTCGGAACGGAAGTAAAATCCATACGGGAGGGGAAGGTTAGCTTTAACGACAGCTACTGTCTTTTCCATAAGGACGAGCTTTGGATCAAAAGTTTATATATAGCGGAATATACCTTTGGTACCAACAACAACCATATTGCTACCAGGGATCGTAAGCTCCTGCTTAACCGCAGGGAAATGAGCAAGATCCAGGCTAAGATGAAGGAAAAGGGCTTTACCCTTGTTCCCCTGAAAATCTTCTTCACCGATAAGAACCTGGCCAAAATGGAAATAGGCCTGGCCAAGGGCAAAAAGCTCCATGATAAGCGCGATACGCTCAAGGCTAAGGATAGCCAGCGGGAAATGGCGCGATTCCTGAAAAAATAGTTCACGACACATCTGCTCCAGCTGATACGGTGGGATATTCCAGGTAGGGAGGCGTCTCCTGTCCTGGCGTACGCCTACGGACCGCCTATACTCCTGACGGCCCTGCATGCGCCTGCCAATAAAACAGGTTCCATTATTTTTAATTAGTATTCCTACTCAATATTAACCTATCCACCATTACCTGTACCGGTAAATTCCTCCGGGGTCAAAGCAACCTCACCGATAGCAAAATCAGCATGTAAAATTGGCCGCCCTCCTTAAATAATATCTCATTGACCACTACCGCCGGTTATCCAACCTATACTACTCCCGTGGATGGAGCACAAGTTCAGGAATACGGCCTGACATGGCAATCATCCACCTATAATCAGCAAGAAGGTCCTTCGGGGAGCAAGGCTATAGCTTTAGATAGCAGCGATCAGGGACAAGGGCAGGTAAACCTATATTTTAGTGCACCTACCATCAATGCACAGACAACTGCTTATGTTGACTCCAGTTACCCCACCGATAGCTGCTGGGTGACTTCTATATTGCATGGCGTTCAACTGGGCATTTCCATCAATACGGAAAGCAACCTGGTAGCCACCCAGACGGGTACGTTTACCATCATCACTCCAGGTTAACCTTTAGCAATGGCAGTAAGTCCATCTCTGTTACCAATGGGATTGTTACTGGCTTGGTAAACTTACCTATTTGTAGCTACCGGCTGCAAGGTATAGCCAAGTACAGTGGGGTTGCAGGCGGACAGGCGGTTATTACAGTAAATTAAGGCCCTGCAACGATTGCGGTGGTTAACCGGAATCATCAGCATGGGAAACCTCAGATGGTGAACAATTAAAATAGTTGAATAATAAAGAGGTCGTCCCCACCCAGGGCGACCTCTCTGTTAGCTTTGTATGGAAAAGACGGTTAAAACAATTCCGCTTCCGGTCTGGACCAGCAATATGGGTAATGGGTGCCGTCGATTACGTTATGAAAAGAAAAATGACGACGATTACGTAATACAGAAAAAAAGTGATGGATTAATTAGTTACAATACATTGATATACAGTATTTTATACTGCGGCATACCGATTGTCTGGGAGTCTGCTGTTATTAATTATCATCATTAAAAAACAGCAACAAATGACAATTTCAAAAATGTTGGCGGCTAGTGTTCTCGCCTTGTCTCTCTTCGCCAAACCACAATCCAGTAATGCACAAGTGAAGAACATCGTTCTGGTTCACGGCGCCTGGGCCGATGGCTCCGGTTGGGAAGCCGTCTACCGTATCCTCACCGCGAAAGGATACCATGTTACGATCGTAGCCAATCCCAACACCAGTCTTGCTGAAGACGTAAGAATGACCAAAGCGGTTCTGGCACAACAGACGGGTCCCGTCATCCTGGTAGGACATTCCTATGGTGGCGCCATCATCACCGAATCGGGAGATACCTCCAGTGTTCAAGGATTGGTGTACGTTGCTGCTTTCGCACCAGATGCAGGTGAATCACTGCTGAAGATCCAGCAGTCCGGTCCCGCCGATCCCAATTCCCCCATCCTTCCGCCCAGCAATGGTTTTATCTGGGTTGATCCGGCCAAATTCCACGCCGATTTCTGTGCGGATCTTCCAGCTGCACAGGCTGCTTTCATGGCCGCTTCCCAAGTGCCCGTGGGTATTCCAGCCTTTACCACTGACCTTACGGTAGCCGCGTGGAAGACCAAAAAGAGTTGGTACATCGTTTCCACCCAGGATAAGATGATCCCTCCCGATGCAGAACGAGGAATGGCCAAAAGAGCAGGCGCCGTCGTCACTGAAATCAAATCCAGCCATGTAGTTTACATCAGCCATCCCGTTGAAGTTGCGGCAGTGATCGAAAAAGCAGCCAACGCAGCCAATTAATCATCCATCAAATAATTTGTATGAATAAGCATTTAAACATTGTGTTAGTACATGGTGCATTTGGAGACGGGTCTCATTGGAGAAAGGTCATCCCCACCATTGTTGCCAAAGGCTTTACGGTCAGGGCGGTTCAACTGCCGTTGACTTCCCTGGAAGAGGACGTGAAACGTACCAGTGATATGGTTGCTTCCCTGGAAGGTCCTACCTTATTGGTCGGGCATTCTTATGGCGGTATGGTGATCTCTGGCGCCGGGCTTTTGCCAAACGTGGTGGGCTTGGTTTATATTGCGGCATTTGCCCCGGAGGCTGGTGAATCTGCCGGCAGTATATTGCAGCTAAGGGATGCTCCTGAAGGCGCGGCGGCCATTGCGCCTGGCCCTTCTGGACTTCTATATCTCGACTACCATATGTTTCCCGAAGTGTTTTGCCAGGGTGTATCTGTAGAGGATGCATTAGTCATGGCCTCTGCACAAAAACCGATTGCGGGTGCTGCATTCGGCGCTCCTTCCCATGAGCCAGCCTGGAAGTTAAAACCAAGTTGGTATCAGGTTTCCAAAAATGATAAAATGATCCCGCCTAAAACAGAAGAGTGGATGGCCGGCAGAATCAACGCTAAGAAAGTCATTTCCCTTGACGCCGGTCATGCTTCTATGGCCTCCCATGGCAAAGAGGTAACGGATTTTATCCTCGAAGCAGCGGAAACGTTTTTGTAAGGCGGCCCAAGAACTTCGAAGCAAGCTAAAAACTTCAAAACAGCCTGAGTTGTTCGATGCAGTTTAAGGAAGCTGGGGCCCCCAAACCAAAAGGTCAGGATGACCCCAGCTTTCTTTCATTAAAAGGAAACGTCAAACGGATAGTGGCGCCCCCGGCGTTTTCGATAATGACTGTTCCGCCCAGATCTTCCGTCAGACCCCTGATGAGCTTAAATCCGAAGGACCCGCTTTGCTCCAGGTCGAAGTCCGGTGAAAGTCCTATCCCATTATCAGCGACGAACAGGGTGATCTCTTCAGGCCCTGATTGGAACAAGCGTATGCTGATCTGCTCGGCCCCGGTGGTGGGAAAGGCATATTTGATGGCATTGGTGATGATCTCGTTGAGGATCAGGCCGACCGGGACAGCGTGTATGACATCGAGATGGTTGATCTCAATCTCCCTGCGAAAATAAATGCGTTGTTTGGTACCAAAACTTCCCTTCCAATAGTCAACCAGTTCATTGATGTAGTCAGGCATATAGATCGTAGAGGCATTGGTCGAAGTATACAGTTTCTGATGGATCAGGGACATGGTTTGAACCCTATGTTGACTTTCCCGTATGGCATTTTGGGCACTTTCATCTTTTAAGTAGGATGATTGAGAATCCAGTAAGCTTTTCACTAATTGGAGGTTGTTCTTTACGCGGTGGTGAACCTCGCGCAGCAGCCATTCGTTTTCATTTAATAAACGGCTCAATTCCACGTTTTGCCGGGATACTTCATGTCGTTCTTTTTCAAGCTCGGCTTGTTTGATTTCCAATTGCCTGTTTTTCTCCTGCTTAAGCCGATAACGGCTATAGCCAATGGCGATCGCCAGTAGCAAAAGGATGACACCGATGATCGCAAAATTCCGGAATTGGTTGGATAGGGCGAGTGCGCGTTGCTGTAATTTTTGATCGTCCTGTAAGGCCTGAATGTGTTTTTCCCTCTCAGATGTTTCATAGGCCACATTTAATTGCTGGACTTCTTTGGTCTGCGCGACGTTGGAGATAGAATCCTTGATCCGGTCGTACTCCAGTAGGTTGCCGATGGCGGGGCCATATTGCCTGCGGGCCGTGTCAAGCTGAAAGGCAAAGAGGGAAGCCCATTTCCGGAATTGAACATCCTTGTATCTCCCCACGGCGTCCTGGTACCGGGCAAGACAGACGCCTGCCTCCTGATACTTACCGGCGGCCAGATAGGCCCTGATGACGACCAGGTAGATACCGCAGTACGTATCCATCGGCAAGCCCGGCGTTTTAGCCAGATTCACCAGTTCGTCGATATAGGGTTGCGCCTTACGAAATTCGTGTAGCGCCGTATAGGTGTAGACATAACAACGGTCGAACATAAAGCTTTCGTCGAGGTTATTCGGCCCGCTGAAATTTTTGTTCAGATCATCGATGATCCTGAGCCCTTTGTCCGCCATACCGGTTTTTGTGTAAATGCGGATGAGGTCACTTGCTACCAGGTAACTATTGGATTTGTTGTGATGGAGTAAGGCGATATTGAGCGCGCTAGACATATGGGCAATGCCCCGCAGTGTATCCCTAACCACCAGGGACACCGCGGCCACATTGTATTCGATCTCGCAGAGCTGCATGGTAGAATCGTGCAGTTCGTGAGCGATCGCTAATGCATGCAGGCCATTGCTTAAAGCCTGCTTGTAGTCGCCGAGATCATAATACGCGGAGCCGATGAGATCATAAATGGGTTGCAACCAGGGAAAATGTATGGTTTTATAGATTTGGAGGCATGAATCGCATTCGGCCAGCGCTTTGTCGATCTCTTTATTATTGACGTGCAGATCGGCCAGGTTCTTGAAAGTAAACGCCAACCGTTCCAACTGGCCGGCTTCCCGGTACGCCGATGCTGCGGAATCAGCAAGAAGGATACGCTCGGCTCGTTGATCCGTGCGATCATAGTCATAGTATTCCGAAAGCGAAAAATACGCCCGGCCTAGCAGATACTTGTCCTTTTGGGCTTTCGCCAGCCGGAGCGCCTCAGCGCAAAGCCTTCTGGCCGTATCGTTACGTCCCCTTTCCTTCCAAAGATACGATTCGCCAAGCGTGATGAAGTCGAGCCTGCTGGCATCCCCGATCGCCTTGCTCATCTGCCGGGCCTGTGTCAGGTATCCCGCGGCGCTATCGAGATCGACCTTCTCTTCACCCGGCTTGGCGATGTAATAATCGGCCAACATGACCAGGGCATTGATATGGCTTGTATCAGCCCTTCGTTGGTTCAGCGTGGTAAGTATGGAATCGGCTTGCTTCGATGAAAGCTCTTGCGCGGCGGTACCTAATAGTTGGCACATGCAAAAGACGGCCAGGAACAATTTTCTCATGATTGGATGATTTGCAGGGCACATTATGCCGATGCCAGGGGCAGGGTGATCCCCAGTCGCTTCATTTTGGATGTCAAGGTGGTGGGTCTCAGATTCAGCAATTCCGCGGCGCCCCCCCGGCCGGAAACTTTTCCATTGCATTTTTTTAGGGCCTTCACGATATGCTCCCGGTCCATGTCCTCAAAGGATTTCATTTCAGGCTCAGGATGGGTATGGTGCTGATCCAGGTAGAAGGGGGCCGGCATTTCAAATAATTCAATGACATTGGATCGGGCTTGGAGCACATGACGCTCGATCAAATGTTCCATCTCCCGGATATTACCTGGCCAGCTATATCCGACCAGCTGTTCCATGGCTGCCGGGGAAAAACTAAATGGTGCTCCTGGCCGAACCCGGCTACCCATACTTTGAAGAAAATGATCCGCTAGCAGCGGAATATCATCACGACGCTCCCGAAGGGGTGGAAGGGTGATGGGGAAAACATTGATACGATAATAAAGATCAAGCCGGAATTTTCCAGCAGCGATCTCTTTGAGTAAGTCCCTGTTGGTCGCTGTGATGATGCGTACATCGGTTTTGATCGTCGTACGGCCTCCTACCCGCTCAATTTCCTTTTCCTGTATGGCCCTCAGCAGTTTGCTTTGCACCTCCATCGGCATTTCGCCGATTTCATCCAGGAACAACGTCCCGCCGCCGGCCTGTTCAAATTTACCGATCCTTTTTTCCAATGCTCCCGTAAAAGCACCCTTTTCGTGACCAAACAATTCTGATTCTACGAGATTGGCGGGGATGGCCGCGCAATTGACCTTTATTAGTGGTTTACCCCTTCGGTTTGACGAATGGTGTATCGCTTTTACCAGCCCCTCCTTACCGACACCTGTCTCCCCAAGAACCAATACCGTGTTATCAAATGGAGCAACTTGGGTCATCTTGTCCAGGGCATCCAGCAGTTTGGCGCTGTTACCGATGATGCCTTCAAAACGGGGTTTGGGGATGATGCTATTGGTATTATCACAAGGTGTGTGGTGGCCCGGAAGGTCATGCTGACTTCTGCGGATACTGTTAATGACCTTAGCCAGTAAGTCTTGTAAAGAGGTCATCAGGGAAAAATGATCCGGGCTGTACTGTTCATCACTGCAACTAAAAAATGAAATGGACATCTCCACATTGCGGGAACCAATAAGCGGGAGCCAGCATTGGGCCTTCAAGTTCCTGGCGTGGCGGATCTTTTCCCATACCATATCCGATCCGAATGCTTTGTTGAAATCAGGACCGTTGAGGAAGTAGGGCGTTGTTTTATCCATATGCTTCCTGCGGTAACTGCCGGCATTCGGAAATACGGAATGCTCAGATTCGTTATCGCTATCGATGCGCCTGAATTCGTCGAAGGCCGTTCGTTGGAATTGGTAGAGCGTCTCCGGACTTTTGTCATCCAGATTGGTATCTACTACGACATAATCCATGGGAAGGAATGAAGTCAGTACGCTGATCAGGGCTTGCATTTTTTCATTCATCGGGCCGCCCATGTTGTCTACGTTGTCCAGAAGGCTACTCAGCCAATTCTTCTGCCTGGCTATATGTTCA
>CAJCIQ010000066.1 GCA_903970475.1 Beijerinckiaceae bacterium | reverse complement strand
GACTTTGCGATAACAACACAAGTTAGGTTCTCGTATTAACTTTGATCTCAGAACGATTTGGTGTTTTTCATAGGTTAGCTAGCGGCCTGCTTTTCCAAGCGGGCTTTTTTCTAAAAAAATTACTTTTTCATAAAATGTTTGGTGAGAGGCTCTGGAAAAGGCCCCGGTCTTCAGGATCGGGGCTTTGTGCTTTTGGTAACCAATCATTAGTATCCCGTTGACTATGTGATAACAACAACAGTTAGGCGCTCGTACTACCTTTGATCTCAGAACGATTTGGTGTTTTTCATAGGTTAGCTAGCGGCCTGCTTTTCCAAGCGGGCTTTTTCTAAAAAAAATACTTTTTCATAACATGTTTGGTTGGAGGCTCTGGAAAAGGCCCCGGTCCTTAGGATCGGGGCTTTGTGCTGTTTGTCACAGGCCGTCTTACCATCAGGTGTCTAAGGGCCGGATCATCCAATATGCGCGCGATTCCCTCCTGGACGAGTTGTTGTACTTCTTCTTTTATTCGGTTGTAGTTCTCTGTAATGGTGTTCGCATCAGGTGGCGCATCGAGTAGGGGCAAGGGGAGATCCGGTCCTTTGTCCCGGATCAGCGGATGGTTCTCCCGGATCTGTCCGTGAAAGCGTTTCAACCGCACCCGCTGATCCGGAGAATCCGCCAGCAGCCCCACCAGTTCTCCCGAAGAAAGGGTTGCTATCCGGGAGGCGGGTAACCCCGCATCCAGGTGCTGGGCCAGGGTGGTCGATGCTTCTCTTCTCCCCGTGTGTGTGCTGCTCCGCTCCTGGAGGATTCTTCCAAATCGTTCGGAAAGCTGCCGGGCGCTGTCCCCGCTGACCTGACCGCTGATGACGTTCCCCGCTATGTTGAGCAGGACATCCGCCTGTTCACGGCCATATTCCTTTCGTAACTGGCTCATATCCTGGACCACTATGGTCGCAGCGACCTGGTTGGACCTCGCCGTGGCCATCAGCGTATCCATGCCATTGAAATACAAGGTGGGGAATTCATCGAAGACCAGGGAGCAGGGAAGCCCTCCTTTACGATTAACCTGGCGTACCAGCCGGGAGACGTAAAGGGACAGGACAGCCCCGTAGATCTCCTGTTTCTGGGGTGTATTGCCCATGCAGACGATTTTCGGTGCGTCGGGATTGTTGATGTCCAGGGTAAAGTCGCTGCCCGACAGAATATAATAGAGGTGGGGAGAAACCAACCGGGCCAGGGCAATTTTGGCCCCCGCGATCTGGCCCTCCAGCTGAGGCATCACGTTTTCCAGGTAAGCCGACACAAACGGGTTGATCAAAAAGGCGATCTCCGGCTCGGTTCGCAGGAGTGAAAACAGGTAATCATAGGGCGTTTGCATGAGCTCGACCAGGTGGGGGAGGGTACAGTAAATCCCATTTTTATATCTCTTTAAAAACCAGATCAGTGCGGTGACAAAATGGACGGCCGACTCCACGAAGAAGTCGCCCTGTTTCCGGATCCAATCCCTGTTCAGCCCCAACAGGAGGGTGCGCGCGCATTCTCCCGCCTCTGCCATATCCCCGATCGTGGAGGGCGCCAGGGGGTTGCACCGGTGGGAGCGGGCCAGGTCGTCGAAATGAACGATATGGAAGGTGGGCTCGACCTTATAGGCGCCTTTGTTTGCACAGAAGGCCTTGTATACCAGGCTGGTCAGGTCGTTGTATTTGAAATCATACACAAACAGCGTAAACCCTTTGCGGATCTGTTGTTCCAATAAGGGGCGAATAACGTAACGGGACTTCCCTGAACCGGGGTTGCCCATGACCAGCAGGCCCCGGAAGGGTTGGAGGATATTGATCCAGCCCTTCCGCTGACGGCCTTTCAAATCGTAAGTCATTGGCAGACTTACGGAATAAGGGTTGGCCAGGCGCCTTTCCTCCTGGGGGAAGGATTCTCCGTCGGCATTGAAGACATCGGCCGGTTGTTCCAGCTTCCCCGCCACCCAGGCCCCGAAGGCCACCCCGGAAGCCAGGAGGGGAAGGGCGTATATCCTTCCCAATACCCAGGACTGCCGGTGTCCGTAGAGCCAGCGGTCCAGGGGGAGCCAGGTAAGGTGCAGCCCCGCCAGGAAGGTGTAGGCATGCAGGTAGATAAATAGACATAGAAGCCCGGCACAACCCATCAGGCTGATAGATCGAATGTTGTTCATTGGGAAAAGCCTCTATACCAGTATTGCTCGGTATCCCCGGGCGTATGCCGGTCTTGTTCTTCGAGTTGGGTTAAGGATTGCTCCAGGTCTTTGAGGTCGAGGTGGCAGCGCCGCATCAGGCCGGGGGCGGAATAGGGTTCTCCCAGGGCGACTCCGCCAAAGGCCCAGTGCGTCTGGTGGTCTATGTATACCACCGATGGGACCATGACGTTTTTGGGGTGGGCCCAGATTGTCTGCACGCCGGCGCTTTCCAGGTTGCGGTAAAGAACGGGCAGGCTCAGGGGACCTTCTTCCACCAGGGACCAGTCTACGAGGTTCCGGATGCGAACGGCATAGGCTGCCTGTTCCGGGCGGTGTTGTTCAAACCGTTCCTCCAGGTAGAAAAGGGTAGGTTTGCCGGGTAAATGGCTGGCCTTGATATAGCAGCGCTTGGGCCGCCCCTCCTCGTCCAGGGCCTGGTAGATCAACCCGTGGTGTTCGTAGGTCATGGACGTAGGGCCGCCCCGGGTGGCCCTGAGCCGGAAAGGGGATAAAAGGGCGTTAAACTCCTCCAGGTTGGTAAACCGGTAGTCGGTCAGCACTTTATCCAGCACCCGGGTCATGGCCGGGCTGAGGGCTTCGTCCAGGGAAATAAAGGGCACAAAGGCTTCCTCCAGGAGGTTGCGGCCGTGGTCGATGGGATCATAGGCGTATATCACGCCTCCGTAGACGGGATAGGTTTTCCTCAGGTTATAAAAGACCTCCATGGCCTCCGTAACCTGGCGGGACTCTACCCGGACCAGGTCATTGATCGGGATGCGCATGCCGTCCCGGTCAACCGGGGTTGTCACGATGTGGAGGTGGGGATGAGGGGTGTCCCGGTGTTCATAAACCAGGTAGGGCTGATTGCCAAAGCCAATGCGCCGCATATAGTCGGTGGCCAGGACCGCCATCGTTGACTGCTCCAGTCGTTCCAGCATGTCAAAACTGAGGGTGATGTGCAGACAGCGCATCGATACCCGCGGGTTCAGACAACCCAGGTTTTCCAGGCGCAATATTTTTTGACGGAGGGTGAGTTCGTCTATGTCGCCCGGGTAATTCATCGCCAGGAGGGCGAAGGCTACGCCCTTTTCCACCTTTCTTTCGTTATAACACACCGCTTTACCGGGGTTTTGCCCGGTGGTAATTACTGCAACCATAACGCCGACAATTTTAAAATTTCCGCCTTGATGCGTTCCAATAACGCAGGGCTGGCGACCTCCCCGTCCTGCAGGAGCCGCCGAATCAAAGTCAATTCTTCCATACAATCGTCCATGGACCGGTTGCGGACATGCAATTCGACCTTTCTTTCGAGCAGGATGCGCGAAACAAGGCCGGACAGGCTCAACCGGGTGTCTCTTCTTAACTTATCTACCCGCTCGAACTCCTCTTCGGAAAAGCTCAACGAGATCTGGCGCCGCTTCTTCTTCTCCATATTTTTTGGTTTAATATGGGAAAATTAGGGCTATAAACCGAACTGTAAGGATACCTGTATAAAATTGAGTTTTGTTGTGAAAATGGGAAATTATTTTATGCGCCCCGGAGTATTTTTATGGAATTTGATCGGTTTGAGCATCTATACTGTAACGAGCCATTTAGTAACGTTAAAATTATTTTTTATGGAAAGGAGATGGTGGGAATTAACCCGCCAAAGAATAGAGAAAGCCTGGGACCAAATCAGCGCTACATTAACCCGGGAGGAGGATATGTCCTATAAAGTTAGCCTGAACCGGTGGTTTTCGGTTTCGCCGGACGAGGATGGTTCGATTGAGCTAAGCATGTCCGAGCAGGTCTACTACCAGCTCTTGTTCGACGAGTTGGAAGGGCGGGACCTTAATGAGGAGCTCCCGTTGTTTAGTCCACTCATGGAAACGCTGATCTACCTGAATTTCAACGAACCCCGGATCGTCAAACAGAAATTGTCGGATTTGGCCTTGGAACTCAGTACGACGACGGACAAAAAACGAAAGGTTGGCTATTGGAAGGCCCTGCTGGCCCAGTTGCCGGTGCAAACGGAGTATGCGTTACATCCGGGGCGGAGGACCTTTCGGGACCAGGTGGAGCAGTGGCTGGGCACCCAGTTGTACGACCTGGATTATTCATTGGGTGAGGCGCCGGCAGTTGTGTCAAAGGGCAAAAAGATTGTAGTCAACTGCTCCGTGGACATGCTCGCCTTGAATGTCCGGATTCTAAAAGACCGGAAAGTTATTCCCGAGACGACGTCCCTGGCGGACATGAGCCGCTTCATCGCCGCGAACTTTTCCACCGTGAGACAATCTGATATCTCGGAGGATAGCGTGTATCACAGCCTGAGCCATACACTCCCCGGGACGATAAAGGCGGCGAGGGCGTGTGTAAGGGAAATAGACCGGTTTCTGGCGGGATTAGAATGATGTCCTCAACGGGATGTCGAACTGGCTTACCGTAGGCGGCAGGCTATCGTGGTCCGTATGCGCCTGGAATTGAATGGTGCCGGTAAGGTTGATCCGATTGACGGATTGCAGTTTTATGATTTGAGCAAAGGAGACGGTCTTCAGATAGGGGGCCGGCTCCTCCTCAAAAAAAGAGGTTTTCTCTTTATAGAGCGATTCGGTGATGCGAAGACAGCCTTGTAATTCTAAAAAGGCGCTTTTATTAAAACGGATGATCGTGGGGATGGTCGAGACGTCTTCCGCCTGTTTGTTAACGTGCCACCCTTTTTGTAAGCGGGCGATCAGCTTTACCTCGAAGGTCTGCCCCGGCAGTTCTTTGGCGGTATAGGTCCATTGGACGGCGTCCTGCTCGTAAAAGGGGGCGGTGCCTCCCGGTATAAATCCCCAGAAAATCACGGTTCCGTTTTTCATGTCTGTAGAACAATTGAGACAAGGGAAGTAACCCATTATCCAACAGTTTAAACGATTAAGTAGTTTTACCTAAGTGTTTATACGGATGTTATTCTTCGATATTTCGGGTACATTTACAAATATTTTTCACGATTCGATGGGTTATTATCTTTGAGCATATTGTTATATGTAAGGATAGTATACTATATTTCTCTAAAGGCTCTGTTTGGAAACCAGTATATGCTGGTTTAAAATTTATTTACCACAAACAAACAGCGCCTATGTACAATAACACACGATTGCTTTTGGTCTCCTAGCTTCAGACCCCCTCCCCCAACGGAATTCTTTCTCTGTCTTACCAAAAACTGCGAAGAAATGGAACATGGTGAGTTTGAAGCGTTATCCCGGGATGAGCTTTTATCATGGATAACCGGCAATAGCAAGGGCGCTGAGAAGTTGGCGTTGGAAAAGCGTCTGAGAGACGCTTATCGCCGCTACAATCAACTGGACTGGGATTCCGGGAAGGAATTGAAGCGGGTGATGCGGCAAATAAAAAAGAACGACCGGAATGGGTTGTTGTGAGCAGGGTTATTGTTATTTATGTAAGGATTTTATACTACTGTTATACAATGGGCTCTGTTAGTGATTCGTTTATTTAACCATTTATGAGCCTATGTCTGCCATGCCATATGATGTTGTAGATATCGTTGACTTCAAATTACGGTTTGAAGAATTTTTAGCTGGCCTTCCTCTTTTGGAGGAGCGCCTGAGGGAAGGATTCCAGGACATGGAAACCTTTGAGCAATCGGGAAAAGAAGCCTGGTCGAAGATAAAAGAGCGACTCGCCTTACCCGAATAGAATTGCTCCCGATCGCATAATTTATAATCCGCCAAACAAAACTCTCCTCTTTCTCTTTTCCAGATTTTTATCCTCCCTACTATGGAAAAGAGAGCCATCATCATCGGAGCAGGACCGGCGGGATTGACCGCGGCCTATGAACTGTTGCAAAGGACGGATGTCATCCCCGTGGTCCTTGAGCAATCGGGCGACATAGGGGGCATATCCAAGACCGTCAATTATAAAGGAAACCGCATCGATATTGGCGGACACCGCTTTTTTTCCAAGTCGGACCGGGTGATGCAGTGGTGGCTTAATATATTGCCCATGGAAGACAACACGCCACAGGGTGTGACGGTTCATTACCGTAATCAATCCAGACCGCTAACCTATGAAAAAAAATCTGGAGAGGATCCGGATAAGGTAATGCTCCTGCGAAGGAGGATATCCAGGATCTATTTTCTCCGGAAATTCTTCAGCTACCCCATCCAGCTTAGCTTCGACACCTTGCGCAAACTAGGGTTTGCCAGAACCGTCGGTATTCTTTTTTCTTATCTATGGGCTATGTTGTTTCCGCGCAAGCCAGAAACGAGCCTGGAGGATTTCCTGATCAACCGGTTTGGGACCAGCCTGTACCGGCTGTTTTTTAAGGACTACACCGAAAAAGTCTGGGGTGTTCCGTGTAACGAGATCTCCGCCGAATGGGGCGCCCAACGCATCAAGGGGGTATCTATCAGCAAGGCCATTGCCCACGCTGTCCAGTCCCTGAAGAAAAAGGGCTCAGTCTCCGGGGACATTACCCAAAAGAATGTCGAAACCAGCCTGATCGAACAATTCTTGTATCCAAAGTTTGGCCCTGGTCAGCTGTGGGAAGAGGTCGCCCGCTTGGTAAAGGAAAAGGGCGGCCAGATCCTGATGAACCAGGAGGTGCAGAAAATCCACGTAAACGGGGAGCGCATCATGGCCGTTGAAGCCGTCGATGCGCTGACAGGGAAGGCGACCTACCTGGAGGGGGACTATTTTTTCTCTACCATGCCCATCCAACAGTTGGTGGCCGGCATGACCCATTCGGTTCCTCCCGTCGTCCGGGAGGTCGCCGCCGGACTCCAGTACAGGGACTTTATTACAGTAGGGGTCTTACTCCGGAAGCTCTCCGCCGAGCTAAAAGACACCTGGATCTATATACAGGAAAGAGACGTGAAAGTCGGCCGGCTACAGTTGTTCCAGAACTGGAGCCCTTTTATGGTCAAAGACAGCAATACCGCCTGGATAGGGATGGAGTATTTCTGTACCAAGGGGGATGATTTCTGGGGTCTGTCGGATGAGGAGATCAAGGCCAGGGGGATAGCGGAACTCGAAAAGATGGGGCTGGCGACAAAGGACGACGTCCTGGACGCCACGGTGCTCCGGATGGAGAAGACCTATCCCGCCTATTTTGGCACCTATGACCGGTTCGACCTGGTCCGGGTATACCTGGACCGGTATGAGAACTTGTTCCTGGTCGGCCGGAACGGAATGCACAAATACAATAATTCCGATCACTCCATGTTAACCGCCATGGTGGCGGTGGACAATATCGTGGCCGGGATCGTCGATAAATCAAACATCTGGGCCATCAATACCGAGCAGGAGTATCATGAGGAGAAAACGCCCGAAAACCCTCCCAAAAAACATGCTCATGAATCTGTACACCAAGGGGGACAAGCTGCCTGAGCGATCGTTCCTGGAATTTGCGTGGAAGAATAAGAAGAACAGGAATTATGCGGTAGGTGCGTTGATATTGGGGTTTATACAGTTTGTTGTATTTAAACACTATTACCCGTTCGCCAGTTATGTGGCGGACTCGTATGGATATATTTATGCCGCACAGCACCACCTGGCGGTTTATTTATGGCCGATTGGATATTCGTGGTTTCTTTCCATCTTCCATTTCTTTACGCACTCTGAGACTGCGTTGGTGGCGTTCCAGTATTTTTTTGTGGAGCTGGCGGCGCTTTGGTTCTTCGGGACGATCAAGTACTTTTTTCCACTGGCGGAGTGGGGGGCGTTTATCTACGCCTTTTTGTTTGTCAATCCGCTGTTTTTATACCTCGCCAATTGTATTGGGAGTGATTCGTTGTTTATAGGGGTGAGTTTGATCTGGATCACGGAGGTGATTTGGATGTTGCATAGGCCGAGGAATTACCAGGTGGTTACGCAGGCTTTGCTGATTTTTTTGGCGTTTAGTCTGAGGTATAATGCGATTGTCTATCCGTTGATCACCCTGTTGGCGTTTGCGTGTACGGGGTTTCGGCTTCGGTTTAAGATATTGGGGGTGTTGCTGCCGGTGTTTTTGATTGCGGCGTTTATGGATCGGATGACGTTTTATACGGGGAAGGCGACGGGTGCCAAGCAATTCTCGGTTTTTGGCGGATGGCAGACGGCCAATAATGCGCTGTATATGTATCCATACATAAATGTCGATAGCACAAATCTGCCCGGGGGAAGGAGAGCCAGGGAAGTCAACCGGATGACGCGGTCGTATTTCGATACGGTTTCCGAGGCCAATCGCGATATCGACATGGACCGCGGGGCCTACTATATGTGGAATGAGCAATCACCGCTTAAAAGGTTTATGCGGATGCATTACCCGGATAGCGTAGAAAAGGATGAATTTATCAAATGGGCGCGAGTGGGTCCTATGTATTCTACCTATGGCTCGTATTTGATCAAGCACCATAGGGGCGCCTTTTTTCGCCATTACCTATTACCTAATACACGGGAATACTTTTTGCCCGCCCTGGAGAAACTAGCTGTATATAATATGCGACGCAACCAGGTGGATTCTATAGGGGCGGTTTGGTTCGATTATTCGGACCCGGAGGTGACTGCAGTTTCGTTTACCCTTCAAGGTAACGTGCTGGGGGCGCTTCCTAAATTTTTCTTATTGGTTAATGTACTATTCGCCGGGGTTCTGGTCTGGTTCGTTGTAGTTGGGGGATATAACAAGGTGGAACCGCGATTTCTGCTGGCGTTGGGAGCGGCGGTCGTTCTCCTGGCGGCCAATTTCGTCTTTAGCGTTTATGCTTCCCCCATCGTATTCCGATACCAGGTGTTTCCGAT
Source organism: Beijerinckiaceae bacterium (assembly GCA_903970475.1). Taxonomy (GTDB): domain Bacteria; phylum Bacteroidota; class Bacteroidia; order Chitinophagales; family Chitinophagaceae; genus Dinghuibacter. The sequence goes on along the minus strand of CAJCIQ010000066.1, from coordinate 11,098 downwards.
GATCGTGATGAGTACTTTTTTGGTATTGGTGTTTGATTACCTCTATAAAACCATCAAAAAATGACATTGTCCAATTTTATCTTCAAAGACAAAAAGAACCGGTTGTATTTCTGGCTGGCCATTGGGCTAAGTGTTTTTAACCTGACCCTTTTCAAAGGGGGATGGCTTCATCCGGCGGGTTTTGGGTATGCTACCGCAGGACTGATCGAGGAGGCCTCGACTAATGCGTCGGTGGGGTTGTGGCCCATTGGATATGCCAGGGTTTTGGCATTTTTTCATTGGTTTACGCACTCGGATACGGTGGTGGTCGCGTTTCAGTATTTCTTCCTTACGGGTGTACTATTATATTTCTTTTTTACTTTCCATTACTTCTACGGGCTCGCTAAAAACAGTTTTCTTCTGTTATTTGTTTTTCTCTTCTTTGATCCTCTATTTCTCTACCTGGCCAATTATATAACAGCCGACGCGCTTTTTACGGGTGTTAGCATCTGGTGGGTTACGCAATTGCTTTGGATTATTCACCGACCGAGGCCATATCAGGTATTTTTACAGGCGGGGCTTATTTTTGTCGCGTTTGTGCTCAATTATCAGGCGGCGTGGTATCCGTTGATTGCTTTAGTCGCCCTGTTGCTTTCTCGTCAGACGGTGGTCTTGAAGATAGCCGGAATCGTCTTGCCCTTGCTGTTCATGGGGTTATTCTTTATCTATACTAGGGACGCCAATTACAGGGAGGTTGGGCTTCGGCGGTTCTCCGTGTTTAGTGCGTGGCGGGAGGCGAATAATGCCTTGTTCTTATACCCGCATGTAGAGATAGATCACTCACAAATGCCCTCGCAACTTGTAGCCCTGGACGATTCCATTCAACAAGAGTTTAAAAAAAATTTCAAGCACCTGAAGGGGGTGACGCCAATCAATGGTTTAATCTACCTCGAGACCCCCAACACTCCACTCCAACATTATTTGTACCCGTATGAGCAAGGAAGGATGTCTGGTATCGATTATAAACGGTGGGCAGTGGTGGCCCCGCTGTACGAAGATTATGCCCATTTCCTGAGAACACATTATCCATGGGCGTATTGTCGTTACTATTTGCTAGCCAATGTTAAAAGATATTTTTGGCCAAGAGTTGATAAACTGGCCACATTCAACATGGATCAGGATACCGTTGATGTATTTACCCGGGGTTGGTTTGACTATAGGCAGAGCACATTTTTCAATCCAGATAGGAGATTGGGGGAAGTCTTAATTGGTGGTTTTTCTGCCTTATTCCCAGTAGTCAATCTTGCAATTTTAATCGGATTAATATGGTTAATAGCCACTGGGGAAAGAAGCAACCATCAAGCACTTTTCTTAGGCGTGATCTTCACCTTAGCATTTTTGGTCATCAACGCCATTGCCAATATCTGGTTCGCCCCGGTCATGCTGGAGGCTGTGATCACCCCTTTGATTACGGCCTTTGGCTACCTCCTTTTAATATACGATTGTATAGAAAAAAAATATAAAGCCACGCTTTCTAGTAATATCTCCCCCGGAATGTAGTAATAGTTCAAGTCTGATTAACTCCTTTTGAAAATTTCGAAACAGATATTGGGAATTCCGGATATTTATCTATGTTTGTTGCGGAACTAGGTTTATTTACGTAGGGGTAAATACCTAGGCTTTTTATCCGAATATCCTCTTGAAATCGCTTTCCAAGCTATCCTTTAACATCACCGGGTTGTTGCCACGAATTGATTAAATCTGGATTAATTCATTTTACGTTATTATCGTATGGCTCTGTTGCATTCGACCATATCGGCTGATGATGCTTTTTTGATTAGCGAGCTTAAACGGGGGAAGACCGCCGCTTTTGAGCAGATTTTTCATCGATTCCACAGCGCCATTTGTTATTTCTGCAAGCAATTTGTCAGGGATAATGAAATCGCTAAAGATATTGCATCCGAGATATTCGTAAAGGTTTGGAAGAACAAGGAGAACTTTGACTCCGTCGCCAGCCTGAAGTCTTTCCTATACATCGGCGCCAGGAACGCCTCTCTAAATTACCTGAAATCCCAAAAGGTGGCCGAGGGTCACCGCCAACACGCTACCTATCAAGCTTCCCTGGAAGAGTCTGAAGACGTTGTCATGAACCGCATCTTTGATGCTGAAGTGCTCCGGGAAATGAACCGTGCGATCGAACTGCTGCCCACGCAGTGCAAAAGGGTTCTGAAAATGTCGCTTGATGGATTGAAAACCAGTGAGATAGCACTTCATTTGGGTCTCTCAGAGCAAACCGTAAGAAATACCCGCGTCAGGGCTACCGTGATGCTACGGCGCTACCTGGCCCAAGACATGCTCTGGGTGCTGGCTTGCACCAGCCTTGTAGAAGGGTTATTCCACATCAAATAAGGCTTATATAACCCCTGTTTAATGCTTGCAATCGTCATGGATATGGTATTCATATTCAAGTGGTTGCCTTTTGTCATATTACCCCATTCTCCCCCGAAATTATTTTTATACCTGCCTAGGTTATTCCACTGGGGTTAGGTGTTATTACTTATAGGAATAAAGTAATTCTACTTATGATCGATTATGACGGAGCGGCTGGACAGCTAAATTTACACGGGATCTTTCGTGCCGCGGAGTTGGTTTCCCGGTACAAGGATGGTTCCCTTTCCTCGGAAGAGGTGGCGGAGTTGGATCGCTGGCTGGCTGAAGATGAGCGTCATCGTAAGTGGTTTGATGACTTATTGAATCCTGGTAACCTGGTAGAACAAGAAGAGGCCTTGAAAGCGTTCAAGGATACAGGTGGGGTGGAATTATCCAGGACATTGACGGATGCGGGAATTGTTCATTCTTCCAAAGTACGCACTCGCGCCGCGTGGACCGTAGCGGCAAGCGTTTCGATTATTTTGCTGGGACTGGCCAGCTTATATGTATATCGCTTAAGGACAACCAATACTGTTTCACAAGTTACAGCCGCCGCCGCTGTAAAAAATGACCTTCCCCCGGGAGGAAACAAGGCCACGTTGACCCTGGGGGATGGCAGCGTCATTTCTTTGGACAGCACCGGAAACGGCTTGCTGGCGACTCAGGGAAAAATGAAGGTGGTAAAGGTCGGGGATGGAGAAGTCTCCTATTCCGGTGAGAGCGGCAAAGACATCGTCTTCAATACCCTTACGACACCCGTTGCCGGGAAGTTTCAGATCGTATTGTCCGATGGGACAAAGGTCTGGTTAAATAGCTCTTCATCCCTGGTTTATCCGTCTTCATTCGAGGGTGGGGAGCGTACTGTAACACTCTCCGGCGAGGGCTACTTCGAGGTCGCGAAGAATAAGGCCATGCCTTTCATCGTAAAGCTGGCTGACGGGAACTCCGTAAAGGTCCTGGGGACCCACTTCGACGTCATGGCTTATAAAGATGAGCCCTCCTTAAAAACCACGCTGCTGGAGGGATCTGTGTCCGTGCAAAGCGGACAGGCCTCCAGTTTACTCAAGCCGGGTGAGTGCGCTGAAATCCCCACGCCTGGAACTGTCAGGATCGTCAAGGGGGTAGATGTCGATGAGGCAATCGCCTGGAAACAGGGCCTCTTCCAATTCCAAAATGCAGATTTATCGGTTATTCTACGACAAGTCTCCCGTTGGTATGGAGTCACCGTTGTCTATAAAAACCAGATTCACACCGAGCCTCTCAAAGGGATGGCGCCCCGTAATGTAAACCTCTCCAAGCTCCTCGAAGGATTGAGTGGTATGACCGGGGTCCATTTTACACTGAATGAAAATCAGCTGATCGTTTCAAATGAATAACTATAAATGGTGTTTTATGAAGTGTAGAATCGTTATAACCTGGAGTCTGTTTATACTGTTGCTGGGTTTTAGGGCACAAGCCCAGGAGCCAGTTCAGTGGAGCTATACGGCTAAGGCGCTGACCAATGACACTTATGAGATTAAACTGGCGGCCACAATACAGGACGGGTGGCATATGTATTCCCAGAAACAACCAGACGACGCTATCGCGTTACCTACTAGCATTACATTTATCAAGAGCCCTCTATTAGAACTGGAGGGGGCAGTCAAGGAAGTGGGTGCATTAGACCTACATGTGGATCCCTCATTGGGCACCACGTCTAATCAGTATGTGCACAAAGTCGATTTTGTGCAAGTCGTCAAAGTGAAAGTAAAGGCACAAACCAATATAACCGGAACTATACGCTTCCAGGTGTGCACAGACCAAGAGTGTCTTCCGCCTGCAACCACACATTTTGCAATACCGCTGAAGGGATAACCATAAAATGATTATACCATGATTTGATTTTCCTGATGTCTAACGGAACCGGGGCCCTATAGGGTAACGACCGATCAAGGCACTGTTTCAACTATGCCTTCTTATTTCTGAAGGATATAGCACAAAAAAAAACTGGAAATGTTGCAGCATTTCCAGTTTATAAAGAGAACCTTTTTGGGCTATTAATCCTGGATTGTGAAACCCCATTGCTTATTAATTAACCCAAACTTAAAGGTATGAAATCTATACCTAATGGCCAATTTTTACCACCAAAGCTTTTTGCCCAAATCCTACTGGTTATGAGGCTTACCGTTTTACTATTGACCCTCGGTTTTCTTCACGTTAGTGCGCATGGCTTTTCTCAGGAAAAGATCACGCTGAATGTGAAGAATATGACATTGGATGATGTCTTTAAAGAGATTACGAAACAGAGTGGGTATTACTTCTGGTCGGGGAGTAATATGCCGGAATTGAATAGTAAAGTCGATGTGGCCGTTAAGAATGGGTCGATACAGGAGGTGATGGATCAGTGTTTGAGTGGGTTGGGGTTGACTTATACGGTTTCGGATAAGATGGTGTTTGTAAAAGAGAAGCCGACAGTTAAGGCGGTGGAGTTGGTCGCGGGAAATGGGGTTGATGTTAAGGGGAAGGTGACGGATGAGAATGGGGAGCCGCTGTCTGGGGCGACTATTGCGATAGAGGGGACGAAATATGTGATTGCGGCGAATGATAAAGGGGAGTTTGTGATTAAGAATATGGATCCGGATGCGACGGTTAAGATTTCTTCAGTGGGTTATGAGGCGCAGATGGTGCCGCATTTTGGGAGGAGGAGTGTATTTAATTTTTCGTTGAAGCAGAAGGTGGGCATTTTGGATGAGACGCAGGTAATTGCCTATGGGACGGCTACGCAACGTTATGCTGTTGGATCGATTACTAAGGTTAGTGCGGATGATATAGCTTTACAGCCAATTTCGAATCCACTAGCAGCTTTGGAAGGGAGAGTTCCTGGGCTTGTTATTACTCAAAGTAGTGGGATTCCCGGATCGTCCTTTATCGCTCAGATAAGAGGGCAGAATTCGCTTGGATCCACTTCTAAAAGCCTTAATGAGATCCCTTTAGATAACCCACTGTTCATTATTGATGGTGTGCCCTTTGCTCCTCAGAATGCCAATGCGAATCAGTTTACTTCTCTAGCTTCGCCAGGAAGCCAGACCTTATACAACAATTTTAATGGAGGTATGAGCCCCTTTAACAGCATTAATCCGGCTGATATTGAGAGCATTGAGGTATTAAGGGATGCGGATGCCACTGCCATTTACGGATCTAGAGGAGCAAATGGGGTTATTCTCATTACGACAAAGAGGGGTAAGGAAGGAAAGACTAAATTCAATGCGAATGTATATGACGCACAGGAACGGATAACCCGGACTATGCCAATGATGAATATTTCACAGTACTTAATGATGAGGCATGAGGCTATAACAAATGACGGGCTCACATCTATTCCTTCATATGCACCTGATATAAATGGCATTTTTGATACGACTAGAAATGTAAATTGGCAGAAAGAATTCTTAGGTGGAATGGCACGATCCACAGATGCAAATGCTTCAATAAGCGGTGGGTCTGTCAATACTCAGTTTCTTATTGGCGCTGGATATCGAAATGAGTCCTTCATTACGCCGGGAGATTTTTCAGATAAAAGAGGTTCAGTGAACGTTAGTTTTAATCACACAACAACCAATAAGCGCCTTTCATTGGATTTTGTGGCAAACTATAGCTATGATGTAAATAATTCATCCGGACAACCAGAAGCCTTGTTGGCATTTATACTGCCTCCAGACTATCCAGCTTTAACGGATGGGAGCAATAATTTAGTTTGGAACTATAATGGCGTAGATCTTGGTAACTATAGCGGCAATCCGCTAGCTTATTTAAAGCAAAAATATACCGATCAGACATATAATCTTGTAAGTCATTTGCAAATTGGATATAAACTGTTTCCGGGATTGACAGTTCAAGCTGGGTTGGGCTATAATAACTTTGAGAATCGGGAAATATCTATTGTTCCACTTATTTCACAGGATCCAGCTGAAAATCCCATAGCGTCAGCTTCATTTGGATCAGGAGGCTATGGAGATTGGATTGTTGAGCCTCAAGCTGTGTATGCAAAGAAGATATACAAAGGGAAATTGAACTTATTGATTGGCGGTACATTTGAAAAGAATGCAAATAATCAGACTATTATAAATGGCACAAACTATAGCAATGATGCATTGCTTGGGTCGATTAGCTCGGCGGGCTCTACGACGGGATATGGTGCATCATCATTGTACAAGTATACTGCGGCCTTCGGTCGATTAAATTATATCTTGAATGATAGGTATTTATTGGATATAACAGCTAGAAGAGATGGTTCTAGCAGATTTGGGCCGGGAAGGCAGTTTGGTGATTTTGGATCAGTTGGTGGTGGTTGGATATTTTCTAGGGAGAAGTATATTAGAGAAACTCTACCTTTTCTTAGCTTTGGAAAAATTCGGGCAACATATGGAACTTCCGGTAACGATAATATTGGTAACTATCAATATTTGTCTGCTTGGACTCCTATTAATGGTGTATCATATCAGGGCCAAATTGGATATAAGCCACAGAATTTATTTAATCCGAATTTCAGTTGGGATCTTAATAAAAAACTAGAAGGTGGATTGCAACTTGGATTCCTTGGTGACAAAATATTTTTAAGTGCTACTTGGTATAGAAATCGATGTGGCGATCAGTTGGTTAGTTATAGATTGCCGGAACAGACGGGGTTCACCTCTGTATATCAAAATGCGCCTTATGCAGTTCAGAATGAGGGATGGGAATTTCAATTAAATAGTGCCAACATTAAAAGCAGATTTTTCTCTTGGACCACATCAATAAATCTTACAATTCCGGAGAATAAATTGCTTTCATTTCCAGGCATCTCATCGAGTCCTTACGTAGACGAATACATAGTCGGTAAATCGTTGACAACTATTCAGGGTTTTAAACTGTTAGGGGTTAATGATACCACGGGAGTATATCAGTTTGCTTCAGCAGAGGGGCCTTCCTATAATCCAAATTATCCCTCCGGTGTAAAAAAGAATGACTATCAGGTGTTTGGAAACTTGGACCCAAAATTTTATGGAGGTTTAAGTAATCAGGTTACATATAAAGGGGTTCAGTTAAATGTCGTAGTCCAATTTACGAAACAACTCGGAGCCTCTTATCTCGGGCAGGTATATGGCAATTATCCTCCTGGATTTGCAGTCAATCAACCTACTGCTACGCTGTCTCGTTGGCGGAAACCGGGCGATATTTCTGCTGTGCAACAATTTACGGAGTCTGGAGGATCTGACGCGTATAATGCTGTTGGATACTATGTTTCTTCAAATGCAGAATACAGTGATGCTTCTTTTATTCGCATTAAGACAGTGGCCCTTTCTTATAGTTTTCTTAGTTCTATTTTGAGAAAAGCTAGGATTGAAGGATGTAGGGTCTTTATAAGCGCGCAGAACTTATTTACCATTACAGGTTATAAAGGAGCGGATCCTGAATCGCAGATTTTATATGGGGTGCCACCACTGAAGACTATTGCGGCAGGCATTAATTTCACTCTTTAATACTTAATAGATATGAATCAATATATTGATAAAAATAGATTTTTGGTTTCGTTTTGTTTGAGTTTGTCGGCTTGTCTTTCTTTCTGTTCCTGTAAGAAATTTGTTGAGGTACCCCTTCCCCCCAATGAAATAGTAAGTGCTGCTGTTTTTGCTGACAGCGCCGACGCCACTTCTGCGATATTGGGCATTTATGTTACCTGTGTGAATAGTAGGCAGATGAATGTCACTGACGGAGGGTTGTCCCTGTATACCGGATTTTCTGGAGATGAGTTAGTTCCGACATCAACCAATAATACTAGCTACGATCAGTTTTATATGAATTCACTCATTTCTAACAATTCGTATAATGACACTTATATTTGGGCGCTATCCTACCAAGTTATATACCAGACGAATGCCTGCATAGAAGGAATTGAAAATAACAATGCGCTTACATCCTCCCTAAGAAATCAACTTTTAGCAGAGGCTAAATTCATGAGAGCTTTTTTCTATTTTAATCTTGTCAATTTGTATGGATCGGTTCCTTTAGTTATATCTACAAATTATAGCATTAATGCCGTGATGGCGCGGAGCTCGGTCGATTCAATTTATGCGCAAATGGTAAATGATTTATCAAGCGCCGAGATATTGTTTCCGTCGAATAGTTCTTTGGGAGCTTATAGGCCGAATTATCTTTCAACTCAGGCTTTACTAGCGAAGGTCTACTTGTATTCAGGCCAGTGGGCTAATGCTATCAGTGCTACTACTACTGTTATTAATTCTGGTGCTTATACCTTACAAAGTAACTTGAATGATGTTTTCCTAGAGGGAAGCGGTGAGGCTATCTGGCAAATGGTTCCTGTAATTCAAGGACTAGCGACAACTGAGGGCTTTTTTTATCTTCCATCTAACACTGGAGTTGTTCCAAGATATACAATTAGTAATTATCTTTTGGGGGCGTTTGAGCAAGGAGATTTAAGGAGGGCTAGCTGGTTAGACAGTAATGTGGTTGGTGGAAAAGTTTATTACTATCCTGACAAATACAAACTGGGTAGTTATAGTGGATCAGGTTCTCAAGAGGCATATACAATTTTAAGACTTTCTGATCAATATTTGATCAGAGCGGAGGCTGAGGCCCAAACCGATGATATTGCGGACGCTGTCAAAGACTTGGATACGATCCGCGTGAGGGCTGGATTGTTAGATTATTCTGGTGCAACAGATAAGGCTTCATTGTTGAATGCAATTTATCATGAACGCCAGGTTGAATTGTTTTGTGAATGCGGAAATAGATGGTTCGATATGAAACGAACGAGTACAGTAAGCGAGATAATGGGGGGTAGCAACGGTGTTTGTGCCTCGAAAGGTGGAAGTTGGTTATCTACAGATGAACTTTATCCTATTCCACTGAGCCAGATTACAGCGAACCCCTCGTTGATACAAAATAACGGGTATTGAGTGCCTTGAATAAGTTTTGATTTAAGGCTAATTCTTGATGTTGGATATTCAATCATAGGAAATTGATGTTGGGGGTCAACACATCATAGTTGCCAATATATCAAAGACTCAGCGAAAAGTTTGTTTAGATAACGAAAGGCTGTTATGCACAGTTTCAATGAAAATGGTGGGATTAGATTACCTAAGTTTCCTTGACAGGTTAGAAACGTGGAAGATATGAAGTTTAAAAAAAAGGTTGTTAGCATCGGTTTGATTATGTGGTACCTATTTAATATAGCGTATGGGCAGGCGTCAGCTCCTGATTCTGCTCATATTGGTAAAAAAGTGCCTAATGTTCCATTTATTGTTTATCAAGGTGATACATCTTTTAAATCCTGCCTTTATAATGTCAAATCTGATCTCATCTTATTGGACTTTTGGGCGATTCATTGCGATAATTGTGTTGCGGCCATGCCAGAAATGGCCGAACTGCAAAAGCGGTTTGGTAATAGAATTCAAATATATATTGTTACCGCTGATTCAAGAGAGGATATCGAAAGCTTTTACCTCCGACTTAAAGCAGGTAAAACGGTTCATCGGGATATAGTTAATGCATTTAAGTCGTTGGCATTTATTACGAGAGATAGTATCTTTAGGAGACTTTTCCCTCATAGTGTTATTCCTGCGCATATTTGGATTGGGAAAGATTATATGTATAGGGCTCTTGCCTATAACTATTCTACTAATGATTCAAATATTGAAAAGTTTTTGAATGGGGGTCAAGTGAACTGGGCCACTATGGGATATGGTCGAATGGATTATAGCGACCCTTTTGTGAGAGTGCGCGAGCAAATGGCCCGTGATGGCTATAATGGTATTTACTCAATTCTTACTCCTCATGTTGAATTAGGTATGGGCATTAATTCATATATTAAGGAACTTCATGGTGCAATCTCAGAGAGGGCGACAGGTGTTGTAGCGGTAAATACAGATATTCTTAAACTTTATCAGTTCGCATTTGAAGATCAGATTAATAATTTAAATGGCAGTAGAATAATTCTACCTCGGAAGAATGGCGATCGTTTTTTTTGTCATAAGGAATCTGAAGGTGATAGATATTATTGGTCTAGAGACAATACGTATTGCTATACTTTGAAGATGCCAGATTCTGCTATGGGATATAGTAAATTGATGATGCAGCGGGATTTAGATAGGCTTTTTCTATTGAATAGCTGCGTAGAGTATCGTAAAGTAAAATGTTTTGTTCTAAGGCAACGGAAAGTTAGAGCAGCAACTTCCCTTATTGTATCTAAGGGTGAACAATATAAGGCGGCTGCTTTAGATAGTATTATTTCTAAATCTGATGTGAAGGAATTTGATAATGGGGAGGAGCTGGGAATGGTTCTGCGTTATTTGTTGATGTATAAATATCCCGATGTCCCTTTTTTTTATGTTGGCAATTCGGGGGGGATTGGCAAGTGTGTGATTCCTTGGAATTATAATTTGAGGGATCTGTCGATCAGAGATCTTTCGTTGGCGCTCAGAGAGCAGGGGTTCGATTTGGTTCAAGAATATAAATTAATTCCGATGGTTGTGATAAGGGATGCGATAAGATAAATCCCCTTTAAGTGAAATATGGAAATCATGACTTTGGTTGACAATTTTTAACTTGTTGACCAAATTTCATAAATATGAGTACCAAAGAGCAGGCTGATATCCGACGGAAGCTGCGAATTCTCAACTATGGCAAGGAAACAGGCAATGTATCTAAGACC
>CAJCIQ010000065.1 GCA_903970475.1 Beijerinckiaceae bacterium | reverse complement strand
TTCGTAAGGGCGGGAGTTTGCCGCCAGCTTCCTTCAGATTCCACCTCGCGGTGGACACCCTTGCTTTGGGCTAACGATTCGCTCTACCTCGCTCGTTCGGGACTTGCACCCTATAGCTTATTGAACATGCCTGGCGCACATAAAAAAGCCGCTTTCCTTTCGGAAGCGGCTTTTTCGTATGTTCCGCCGGTGGGCCATCCCACGAGGCGTCTTTTTTAGTAATCCATACCCATTCCACCACCTGGCATTCCTTGGGGGGCAGAAGACTTAGGTTCGGGTTTGTCGGCGATTACAGCCTCCGTGGTCAGGAGCATACCAGCAATAGAAGCGGCATTTTCCAGGGCAACACGGGCAACCTTAGTTGGGTCGATGATACCAGCGGTAAACAGTTTTTCGTAAGTCTCCGTACGAGCATTGAAACCAAAGTCGTCTTTGCCTTCCTTAATTTTCTGAACAACGATGCTACCGTCGATACCAGCGTTAGCGGCAATCTGGCGCAGGGGCTCTTCCAGGGCACGTTTTACGATTTTGATACCAGTAGTTTCATCATTGTTTTCGCCAGTGAGCTTTTCCAGACCTTCGATAGCACGGATGAAGGCAGTACCACCACCAGGAACGATACCTTCTTCGATAGCAGCGCGGGTAGCGTGCAGGGCGTCGTCAACGCGGTCTTTCTTTTCCTTCATTTCCACTTCAGTAACGGCACCAACGTTCAGAACGGCAACACCGCCGCTGAGTTTGGCCAGGCGTTCCTGGAGTTTTTCCTTATCGTAATCGGAAGTAGTGACTTCGATCTGGGCTTTGATCTGCGCAACGCGGCCTTCAATGTCCTTTTTCTTGCCAGAACCACCTACGATGGTCGTGTTGTCTTTATCGATCACCACACGTTCAGCACGACCCAGGTAAGTCAGGTCTGCGTTTTCCAGTTTGTAACCTTGTTCTTCGCTGATCACCGTACCGGCAGTCAAAACAGCGATATCCTGAAGCATTTCTTTACGACGGTCACCAAAACCAGGCGCTTTAACAGCGGCTACTTTCAGCGTACCGCGCAGTTTGTTTACTACCAGGGTAGCCAGGGCTTCACCTTCCAGATCTTCGGAGATGATCAGCAGGGGAGCACCTTGCTGGGCTACTTTTTCCAGAATATGGAGGATATCCTTCATAGCGCTGATCTTCTTGTCGTAGATCAGGATATAAGGGTGTTCCAGTTCAGCTTCCATTTTTTCGCTGTTGGTCACGAAATAAGCAGAGCTATATCCGCGATCGAACTGCATACCTTCTACCACCTCAACAGTGGTATCCGTACCGCGGGCTTCTTCTACGGTGATAACCCCGTCTTTGCCCACCTTTTCGAATGCTTCAGCGATCAGTTTCCCGATCACTTCGTCACTGTTGGCAGAGATAGCAGCGACCTGTTGGATCTTTGCGCTATCAGTACCTACTTTCTGAGACTGGCTTTCGAGGTGTTTTACGACCTTAGCAACAGCCTTGTCAATACCGCGTTTCAAATCCATAGGATTTGCACCAGCGGCAACGTTTTTCAGCCCTTCGCTGATGATGGAGTGGCCCAGAACGGTAGCCGTGGTAGTACCATCACCCGCAATATCGGCGGTTTTGGAAGCTACTTCCTTCAGCATCTGAGCACCCATATTTTCAACGGCGTCTTCCAGTTCAATTTCTTTGGCAACGGTAACACCGTCCTTAGTTACTGAGGGAGCACCGAATTTCTTTTCTATAACGACATTACGACCTTTAGGTCCCAGTGTCACTTTCACAGCGTTAGCCAGCGTATCCACACCCTTCTTCATGCGATTACGGGCTTCGATATCGAAAAATATTTGCTTTGCCATAGTGTATTCTTAAGATTACTTGGTTGAGAATAAATTAAACAATCGCCAAAATGTCACTTTCGCGCATGATCAGGTAATCATGCCCTTCAATGGAAATCTCAGTTCCAGCATATTTACCGTATAGAACGGTATCACCGGATTTTACGGACATAGGCTCGTCCTTTTTACCAGGGCCTGCCGCCACCACGGTTCCACGCTGGGGTTTTTCTTTTGCTGTGTCGGGGATAATGATCCCACCTGCGGTTTTTTCTTCAGCGGGAGCAGGCTGTACGATCACCCTGTCATGCAAAGGGGTTACGCTTAGATTCTTAGCCATAGTGTATGATTTTTTTAAAAGTTTTTACAAAGTAAGTTCTGGTATCTCCAGGCAACTGGTATCCTCGAATGTCGTGCCATTGTCACTAAACCCACGCCAATCGGTCAATTTTGCATTTTCTTCCCCAGGCAAGTCACCCCGTTGTTTCTCCTTGTCAGTCCAAGGGCTCCCAAAGGGCTCCAATGATAGAAGTAAATGCCATTTTTTCAGGGTAAGGATTTCAATGAAAGGATTGGGGAAAAACATTCTCAAACGAAATCCGGGAGGTGATTAATTGATAATTTCTTAATAAAATGCAAATATTTTGTATGGTTTCTAAATTTAACTTCGATGCAATAAAAAGTTGTAGTATTTCAAGGAATTGTAATCGATTTCACGTATTATTATATAGTAAAACAAAACCATACCTAATGAAACCATTATCCACCCTATGTCTAAGGGCTATGCTTGCCCATACACATCCAATTGACACTTTTTTGCTTCACATGACCTATAATAATATATAGTTAGTTAGTCTTTTTGTTTATCCGTACACTAAGGGCAAACAGTATTTTATTCCGTACCCGAAAGTCCAAATCCACTATGAAAAGTCAGTGTCCGTTTTTAATCCGTAATCCAAAGAAAACCACATCCGTCTAGTATCCCAATGAAAACAACCCATCCAACATCCCTTGTAAACAAATGAAAACCAAGAACAATCCAAAATCTATGAAAATTCGTAATTCCAATATCGTCTGAGTAAACCTGTAACATGTAAAATCCAAACCCTGAAAACCAATGTCCAACATCCCTTGAAAACGAACTAAGACCTTAAACAATCCAACATCCTAAGTCCATCATCCCTTGAAAAAGAAAGAAAACTAAAAACAATCCAACATCCGTCCCAGAAAACCAAATTATCCAAGATCGACTGTGAAAACCATTTAATCCAAGATCCGTAGAAAAGACCGAATCCGTCATCCCGAGAGAAACAAAAACCAATAATCTCCCGTTATTGGGTCCGCTACCCGCCCAAACTCGATGACAACCCTCACCTATTTTATTTATGTATTTTGCCCTGAAAAGAAATTCCCTGGTCTCCCGCCAGGGAATTTCTTTTTTTGCGCGGCCCTAATGCTGAAAAACTTAGGGCCGCGCAAAAAAAGTCTTGTGCGTTGCACAAAGGGGGGCTTTGCCCCCCTTTGTAATCCCCCTGGCTGACGCGGCTCAGTTTGCCCGATGGAGCTCACACCCATAATGCAGGGGCTGACACGACTTTTGGTGCTACCTAGCTGCTCGGTTATGCTGGAGGGCAGAGTCTTATATGCCTCAAAAATCAAGAATTATCAAAATCATTTTACAATCTTACATTCTGTCTATAAAATTCCTTTGTTCGTCGAGCTGGAAAGGCTGTTTTTGAAGAATTTTTATAGTGTATTTCAGGGGTGATATGCCCACGTGGAGTCTTACAACCCCTTGGTGACCCGCAACTGTCCGACTGCGTGCCCGAGCCCGTCCGTCCTCGTTCAGGGTGCGTATCAAAAACGAACGCTTTCGTTGTGGGTAGCGTATCGCAAAGGCTTAAAATCCAGCTACATATAAAAATGGCATAACATATGACCCGGAAGGGCAAACCCACTCCCATCTGCCATGATACGAAATTACCTGACTGTTGCCTGGAGAAACCTCAAACGGAACAAGGTCTTTACGGCCGTTAATGTACTGGGCCTGAGTGTTGGCCTGACCGTGTGCATGCTCCTTAGCCTGTACATATGGCACGAGTCCACCTACGACAACTACCATCCTGGTGGAGACAGGTTATACCAGATTTGTGAGACCGGAAGTTCCCAGGGGAAGCAATTCAGATTCCATGGAACTGGCCACTCCATTGCGGAACTGATGAAAAGCAATTACCCGGAGATAGAAGCAACGGCCCGTATGTGCGGGTTGCTCAGCGACGACAAAACCCTACTGCGGTACACGACCCCAGGCGGAGAGGTCCGTGCCTTCAACGAGGATAAGGGCTATGCGGCTGATTCAGGCTTTTTCCACCTCTTTCAATACAATTTTGTGGAAGGCAACGCCGCTTCGGCCATCAGCGGACCCAATGCCATTGTGCTCTCAACGGAGATTGCCCATAAGCTATTTGGAGACCAGCCCGCCTTAGGAAAGGTGATTCATATGAGCAGCAATTTTGAGGGGGAAATGGATTTTACGGTGACAGGGGTATTTAAACCCATGGACCAACCTTCCCATATTGATGCCCGTTTTTTTGTTTCCATGTATGGAGGCGGAATAGGTCAGTTCCTCAAGACCTACACCAACATGGCTTCCAATATCTTCTTTTATACTTATATCCGGTTGAAACCAGGAGCTGGTGCTGCCGCATTGGAAAAGAAATTTCCTGCCTTCATCAATACCTATGAAGGGAAGGACCTGAAGGAACAGAATGAAACCAGAGACTACTTCCTGCTTAAAGTGAAGGACATTCATCTACATGCCAATATGGATTATGGAGATGTTACACCTGGAGGAAGCGTTACCTACTTATATATTTTGGGCTCTATAGCCCTTTTTACCTTGTTGATTGCCTGTATCAATTTCATGAACCTGGCTACGGCCCGCTCCACGAAAAGGGCTTCAGAAGTAGGCGTAAGGAAAACCCTGGGTGCGGGACGTACCTCTCTGATCCGGCAGTTCCTGGGCGAGTCAATTCTGATGAGCCTCCTTGCTTTTGTGCTGGCGCTGGCGTTGACCCGCCTACTGTTACCGGCCTTCATCTCACTATTGGGAACCACCATAAACCCGACCAATTCAGAAATACTGGAAATGGGGGCCGCTTTCCTGGTGCTGGCCTTACTGACCGGATTGATTGCCGGCAGCTATCCTGCCCTTTACCTCTCCTCTTTCC
Organism: Beijerinckiaceae bacterium; assembly: GCA_903970475.1. Classification (GTDB taxonomy): domain Bacteria; phylum Bacteroidota; class Bacteroidia; order Chitinophagales; family Chitinophagaceae; genus Dinghuibacter. The sequence goes on along the minus strand of CAJCIQ010000065.1, from coordinate 20,512 downwards.
AGCCGGTGAAGGTGTTGAAAGGCAAATCCCTGTCCAATTCCATGGCAGTGGCTTCCTTAAGGAAGGGATTGGTGGTATTTCAATTCTGTATTTCCATCATCCTGATCGTTTCGGCCATCATTATCTCCAAACAAATGTACTTCCTCCGCAATACAGATCTGGGCTTTACCAAAGATCAGCAGCTGTTGATTCCCTTAAGGACGGCTGCTTCCCGAAAATCCTACCTGGCCTTAAAGCAGGAAATACAAAAGATCCCTGGAGTGCTGTCCGTCAGCGGATGCAACAATTACCCTGGTTTCATGGGGAACAACTGGAGTTATTATGCAGATGGGAAAAGCCCTTCGGACAACCATATGGTTTATACATCCATGGCAGACTTCGAGTACCTCAAGACCATGGGAATACAAGCCGTTGCCGGCCATATCTTCACCCAGGATATTCCCTCTGATAGCGTGGACGGCATAGTGGTCAACGAACAAGCTGTAAAATCCCTTGGTTTAACGCCTGAGAAAGCCATAGGTACTTATATACATGCCACCGCACCGTCCACGGATAAATACCAGATCGTTGGCGTAGTGAAGGATTTTCATTTCGAAGGCCTGCAACATAAAATTGAAGGCGTGCTGTTTATGGTGGCCAGTGATCCCCAGTATTTCTATGTGATCGCCCACCTCCAAAGTGGACAGGTAGGGCAGGCCATGAACGCACTGCGTAAAACCTGGGCCTCTGTAAACCCCAATGAACCCTTTGAATATGACTTCCTCGACCAGCGCTTCCAGCAGCAATACCAAGAGGATAACCGACTGGCCGGCATTGTAGGATATGCCACCGGTATGGCCATATTCATATCCTGCCTGGGCTTGTTCGGACTGGCTGCTTTCAGTGCAGAACAAAGGAGCAAAGAGGTGGGAATCCGCAAAGTCCTGGGGGCCAGCACGAGTAGTTTGGTTTCCTTACTCAGTATAGACTTTATGAAATTGGTGGGACTGGCCATATTGATTGGCGCACCCTTCGGCTGGTGGGCCACCCATAAATGGCTGGATGATTTTGCTTACAAGACTTCGGTGAGCTGGTGGATATTTGGCCTGGCAGCCTTCCTGGCACTTGTCATCGCCTTTGCCACCGTAAGCCTTCAGGCTTTCCGGACAGCCTCTGCTAATCCCGTCAAAAGCCTGAAGGAAGAATAAAAAAACCTATAGGATAGAAATCCTGAAGGGATAACAGATCACTTATTCAAATTCAATATAATTCAAACGGAACCCTCCCTTGACGGATAAAAACCGCAGGTGGTGGGTTCCCGCTTTCAGGTATACTTTATGGTCTCCGGTGGTTAACCAGGAAAAGGCGCCTGCGTCGGTCGCCTGGTTGCCCGTCGCGTCCCCGGCCACCGCTGAAATATGCGGCCCCGAGCCTTTGGCCCCCTGCGCAGCAGATAAAGAACCATTCGCCCCGGATACAGCCATCCCCTCCTCGTCCAACACGGCTCCATCATCCAACAACTGCCAGGAGGCCTGGGCACTGCTGTCCGCCTTCTCAGCCTGAATCCTGTAGCGTACATGATAGTAACCACTCCTGGCTACCTGAACCGTATACTGCATCCATTCTCCGGATTCTATAGAGTACACTGCAAATCCATTCGATAAGGTATCCTGACAACTCATGATATCTACCCCATCATTACGGTAAGCCCAACCTTTATTGCCCTGGGTTTCATGACCGGTAGATACCCGGAAGTTACCTGAATCCAGGTCATAGTAGGCATACCCGTTGCGGCCCAGGTCATAATTAACACCATATAAACGTGCGCCGGAAGTCAAAGCCGTAGCACCGAAAGGAAGTGTCTCCAGGCTATAGACCTGGCGAAACATGGCGTCTACGACGTCCTTATGAAAAATATTGTGGGAAATATTGGCATCCGCAGCCAGCTCTAACAGGGAAGCGTAGGTGGAATCTGCTGATGGTTTGGGGCCCTTCCCCTGCCAATAGGCTACGATTTTTCTGAAGCCGGGATTCAAACGGAATCCCAGGGGATTGTTCATTCCTCCTTTTTTCAGGGGCCACCAGGTCCATCCTATATCGTTTTTCTCCATTAAAGCAATGGCCGCTGTATACCAACTGTTGGAGTTCTCTCCCGATTCTCCCAGCCAAAGGGGCACATGATATTTAGCCCTGATGGCCAGTACACCATTTAAGGAACCCTGGTCGTTGTAGTTCCAGTATTTATGGAAACTCACGACCATATTGCTGTCCCATACGGGAAGTAATCCATTGAAATTATTGGCCCAGCAGTTCCCTTCTATAAACAACAGGTGCTGCTGATCTATACTCCTTACGGTATCCGTACATCTTTTCAATAATGCAAGCAAAGGGGCGTTTACCTTCTCAGCGCACCCATGGGCATCGGTAGAATCCGTAAATCCCCAATTGGTTTCGTTGATCAAGTCATATCCTCCCATCCAGGTTTCATGCAGGTAACGTTCTGCCAGCTTACGCCAGAGCGCCACTACCTTATCCTGATCGCCAGGTACCTGCCACAGGGAAGGCTTGGTTCTGTCCCTATCCGCTATGGAGTAGTCATTGCCCTGTCCCCCTGGGGCAGCATGCAGGTCCAGGATCAGGTAAATATGATCCTGCTTGCACCAGGACAAAACACTATCCGTTAAGGCAAACCCGGTAGGCAACCAGGTATTTTGACCGGGTACGGATTCCTGGCTCACGTCCAGGGTAAATAAATTATAGTGAAGGGGAAGACGTATGCAATTAAATCCCCAGGAGGCCATGGAATCCACATCCGCCTTGGTGAATTGGGAGGCACGCCAGGCTTCATAAAAAGCATTGGTCCGCGCAGGACCTATCAGCTCGGTCAGTTTATGTTGTAGCTCTGTTTGATTGGCCACTACCCCGCTCAACTGTAACATATATGGCTCCTGGAGCATCCATCCTCCAATCCCCATACCCCTAAGCAGTAGTTCCTTGCCCTGGCCATCGACGATCTGCTCCCCCTGACGGTGAACAAATCCCGGCGGCTCAACAACCCCCTGACAGTGAGGGCGGCCGGCCCAAAGGCCGGCCAGGCCTACTGCAATCATCATACAGATCTGACGAACCATTGTTGCTATAGTATTGATCTTTCCTGATTAATTTTTTTGAAACACCCGAACGTAATCCACAAACATTCTTTGGGGAAACACCGTACTACTGCTGGGGGGACCAGGCCAATTACCGCCTACCGCTACGTTGAATATGAAAAAGAAGGGACTGTTGAACGGATTAGCGCCACTGGTCACGTTAGTTTGGTAACTAGCCTGCACGTATACATTATCATCTACCAGATAAGTGACGCTGTCCGGTGTCCAGATTTCGCTGAACACGTGGAAGGCTTGAGAAAAGTCTCCACCGGGAAGGTTATAGCTGTTGTTGAAGGTACCTTCCGAGTTACCAGCTTGCTCCCAATGTATGGAACCTGTTACCCTGGAAGGATAAGTACCAATCAACTCCATGATATCCATTTCCCCACAAGCGGGCCAGGCGGTTCCGGTATTGATGTTGTTGCCCAGCATCCATAGGGCGGGCCACATACCCGAAGATACGGGTAACTTGGCGCGAATGTCTATACGCCCATACTGAAAGGATTCCTTACCATATGAATCAATCCTGGCGGAGGTATAATTGGCGCCTGAATAACTTTCCTGGCGGGCTTCAATGACCAGATTACCCTGGGAAACGAAAAGGTTTTGCACCCGGCCGGTATAGTATTCCAACTCCTGATTCCCTTCCCCGTTACCATTAATCTCCGGGGTCCAGTTCTGAGCCCTCAAAGCCGAACTATCGAACTCATCATGCCATATCAGATTATAACCGGCATAGGAAGCAGGGGTGGAATAACCGGCAGTATCCGTTGGCAGATAAGTCCCATCATTGAAGATGATGCCACTGGCCGTGTCGGAGGCTAAAGTACAATTCACCGCACCTGAGAGGTTTACTAAAAATTGCTGGGTGTTCTGCCGGAGGCTATCCCCTAAAATGGTGACATTGAAGGAACCAGATCGGGAACCCGCTGGTATGGTAACGGTGCCGGTGGTAGCCACATAATCCGTACCCGCTTTTGCAGATCCATCCTGGGTGGTGTAGTTCACAGAAACCGCGCTGGTGGAAGAAGCGCTCAGGGTTACTAAGAATTTAGCCTGGGAATTGGTATCCTGGCGGCTTATAACAACAGCCGAAGCAGAAGCGGATACGGTTGAGGTATTACCCCCACCCCCTCCGTTGTTACCTCCCCCACTGGATTTAGCACAAGCCACAGTGGTGATGATTGCAAAGTATATGATTGACTTCAGAAAATTCATGAACATTTTGTTTTATGTAATAAAAAATCGATCACCACATATAAGTTCCCACAGCCCCACCGATAAGCGAGGTGGTCACCCACTTTCCCTTGAATGAAATATTGAACGTCATGGTAGCAGCGTTACCATTTTCTACAATCAGCACTTTCTTCCCGTCCGGCCGCAGATAAGCCACATTATAGATATTGTTGATAAAATTAGAAGCAATACGGATGGATCCGGCAGGCACAAACTTGGAAGCATGGGCCACTATGTAATAAGACACATTCCTGGTAAAAGTATTGCCATTGATCGTCAGGGCTCCTTTACAGGTACTACATCCTCCCGGGCTATGAGGTTCATAGTTGGGATCACTGGCCAGGTTCCATTCCAAAGCGTTCCTGCTCCAGTTGTTGGGCGCCCCAATGATGATATTTTGCAAATGCCAGCTCAGGTCGGAGGCAAATTCATCGGAGGAGCCTGTATAATATTCCGTGAAGTACACATTCTTAGCCGGGAAGGCATCGTGTACCGTTGTCAGGGCACTGATGCTCCCAGCATACAAGTGAAATGCAGAACCATCCACATAAGGATATGTCGCGTTGTCGCTGAGTATGTTCGTGGCATAAGTGGGCACGTCACAGTTGTGGTCGTACACAATGATTTTGGTGGTTAACCCGGCAGTCGCAAATGCGGGTCCGATGTTAAACCGGATCAGAGAATCTTCCTGATAGTATTCTTCCAGCATAGCTGGATTATTGTAAGCATTCAGGGGCTCATTCTGGGGCGTGATGGCATCAATATGGATGCCTTGCGCCTGCATGGCCTGAATGTATTTCACCAGGTAATTGGCATATACCTGATAATATTGGGGTAGCAGACTGCCACCGGAGGAGTTATTATTGGTCTTCATCCAGGCTGGAGCCGACCAGGGGCAAGCCAGGATCTTGATATTCGGATTAATAGCCAGTATTTGCTGGATGACCGGTACTACATCCGGGTCTCCGGCCATCAGATTGAAATAGGTCAGTGAAGTATCCGTACCCGAAGACACATCATCATAAGAATAAACAGAGGTACTCAAATCCGAAGCGCCAATGCTTACCCTGATATAACTGATACCTATGGAATTACTATCTGAGCCGAATAATTCATGGAGTAAATTCGTCTTGTCAGTAGCATCCATTGCATTAATAACCATGGCGCTACCTCCTGTCAGGGCAAAACCAAACCCATCCATTGTCTGGTACTGCTGGGTAGAGTCCACGGTGATCGTGGTATACTGATTAGCACTGTCTCCAAAATTGAGGGCTACATTCTGTTTTGCCAGGCGTATCAAAGAATCCGGCGTAGTCAGCCAGAAGCCAACCTGTGTGGACACGATAGTAACCGGGGGCGTCGTCTTCGTAGAGGTATCCGGAGGAGTGACGGGAGGAGTTGACTGCGGGGTAACACTTTTCCCGCAGCCAACTAATACCGTCATGCTATATCCGACAAGTACCAAAACACACCAAACTGAAACACGGACAAGCTTTGTCATATACATTTTTAAGGAGTAGGTTCATTTAAAGTGATGCTGGTAACATTTACGCCGCCGTTGCCCAACCAACCGCCAGAGCTTCCGGCTTTGATGACTACATACACGGTGCCACTGGTTGGCCAGGACACATAGGGGTTACCCTGCCCATTTCCAGCACAACCATAAGTAACCACATCCCCAGAGAATGGCCCAGTGCCACAACCGGACCAGGTATTGAAGGATGCCCATTTGTTATCCGTATAGTCATTTCCCTGAGATGGAGGAGTAGTACCGAGATAGAACTCAATCCAGGAATTGGTGGCCCCTTGTCCGTTCACCAATGCGCTGAAAATATAGGATACTCCACCCTTCACCTGAACGGCCTGATAAACACCACCGTTGGTATTGCTGTTAGTGGTGTTGGTAATGTTTAATCCTGTGCTTGTAAAGCTAAACCCGGTCTGGGCTCCACCTGTGTTCAACAAGTGCCAGGCAGTATCGCTGGCCCCATTGGTAAGAGCTGAATCCTGGAGGATATTCACGCCTGGGTCATCCTGAGCCACCGTAACGGTTTGGAAGGCAGAATCAATCCCTCCCGGACCTACCACGGTCAATTTTACGGTGTATATACCTTTTTTATTGTAATACAACGTATCAGCAGCGCCTGAAAGTACGGGGGCATAGGGGGGGCCCGGGATCCCCTGATCCCAGTAATAGGCAAACCCATTGGTGGAAGTAGAAGTCACTGCAAATTGGTTAACAGCCCCGGTAACGGGGGTAACCGTAAAAGAAGCCTTAGGTAAGGGACCTCCGAGTCCGCCGGGGCCGTTGTTAGGCGTGCAGGAAACCATCCAACAGCTGGACGCGAATATCAGAGCCATCCAGCTATATATAGGCAATATGCGCAATTTCATAATAGTCTCGTTTTAAGAATGAAAGGAATAAGCTACTGTTTTGCTTACTGATAACCTGGATTTTGTTTGAGTTTGGTATTGTTCAACTCGACCAACGGAATAGGCAACACATTATTATGAGCCTGATATCCTTTGGAGGCTAGTACAGAAGCAGCCTGGTTGGTACGTTGAAGGTCAAACCAGCGGTGGCCTTCGAATGCCAGTTCCAACTGACGCTCCGTGTAGATATTACCCAGGGTGGCAGGTATGGAAGGCAATCCAACCCTGGCCCTAACTGCATCCAACAAGGATTGTGCTTTGCTGGCATCTCCGCCACCCCTTACCAGGGCTTCAGCCTCCATCAGGTAGGTATCGGCCAGGCGGATCTCAATGTAATCATTAGGCCAGTTAAGCTCTGTTTGACCAACAGGGGCAATATTGGCTTTAATGGGCGCAAACTTGTTGATGAAATAGCCGGTGTTCAGATAACCCTTGGCGTAAGAAGCGCCCGTAGATGCGTTTGCTGCCACCAGGCTATCGATATTGATGATTGACGCAGCATAGCGGGGGTCTCCCTTCAACAGATTAACATAAGCCATGGTGACGGGATTGAAGCCGTATCCATCTGACCAATAGGTTGGTCCATTGAAAGAACGGGCGCCAATCATGTTTACATAGACGTTCCCCAAAAAGCCGGGCCAGTTGCCCCAGCCGGCTTGCTGAGAATTGGTGTGTACAATTTCGAAGATGGATTCGGAATTGAACTTGTTGGCTACGTTGAACAAGTCAGCGTAATTGGGTAGCAGGCTGTACACCCCGGAATAATTAACAGCATCCAGGTATTTAGCTGCGTCAGCCATGCGGGAGGTATTATTCTCCGTCAGGATCACCTTACCCATGAGGGCATTGGCAGCGCCTAAGGTTGCACGACCCGGTTGAATCGCGGTCACGGGCAGGTTGGCTATGGCGAAGGTCAGGTCACTTTCGATTTGCGCATAGACGGAATCGGGTGAAGTTTGTACTTGGGTAAACCACTCTGACTGGCCCAGCACATGGGTGATCAGGGGAATGTTTCCAAATTCCCTTACCAGGTCAAAATAATAGTAGGCACGGAGGAATTTGGCCTCTGCGTCATACTCGGTGATCTCAGCTGTGGTCAGACCGGAAGCTGGTCCTACATTCTCCAATACCTGGTTGGCATTGGCGATCCCGGTGTAGTTCCTGTCCCAAAGGCCGGCCTGAGGACCTACTGCCCCGCTCATGGTATAATCATTGATGGCCTGAATGGGAGGAGTATCGGAAGAACCACCACCACCAGAATAACACTCATCAGAGCCGGCATTGAGGGCCAGGAGCTTGTCAATATACGTATTGTCCGAACCACCACACTCCCAACCCAGGGGGTTGTAAGCGGCCGTCAGCGCCTGAAGGGCATCTGCGGGAGATTTGTAGAAATTGGACTGGAGTACCTCTCCATTGGGGCTTACATTTAAGAAGCTCTTGGAACAGGAAGTATTGAGGAAAGGAATACTAGCTAGTGCCAGAAAATATCCTATATGTCTTGTTTTCATTGTTAACTTTTTTTAGCCTTCAGAATTTAGAAACCTACATTCACACCAACGGTATAGCTGCGGGCAGTGGGATAGATGACATTATCTACGCCATAGTTATTGGCGTTTCCTTCTGCTTTGGCCTGGTTGCCACCGATTTCCGGATCATAGCCTTGGTATTTGGTGAAGGTAAACAGGTTGTTGCCCCCTATGAATATGCGAACGTTAGATAGTCCGGCATGTTGAAGGTATTGTCTGGGCACGTTGTACCCGATCTGAAGGGTACGGATGCGCAGGAAGGCCCCATTCTGTAGGTAGAAATTGGAAGGATTCGTGAAGTTGTCATTGGGATCGCTGTCATCCAAACGGGCATAGGTATTGGAAGTACCCGCTCCGTGCCAGCGGCCCATAGCAGTGGCGAGGTAGTTGGCGTTGGCTATGTCCAGGCGACGGTAACCCATGAAGATTTTATTCCCGGCCTGGCCATGGGCAAACACCTTGATGTCAAAATTATGGTAGGCGGCGCCCAGGTTGAAACCGAAGTTCATGGTGGGGGTAGGGTTACCCAACCAGGTACGGTCATTGGACGTGATCGCACCATCCCCATCTGTATCCTGCCATTTAAAATCCCCAGGTTTGGCATTGGGTTGGATCGGCGTTCCGGTTTTCTTACCTACATAATTGTTGACGTCAGCCTGAGTCTGGAAGACGCCCGTTTCTTTAAAGCCATAGAACTCATCCAAAGGTTGTCCCACCTGAATGCGTTGGAGGGGATATCCAGCGGACTGAAAAGAACCTTCAGCGAAGTAGGCGTTGGTCCCCAAATTGGTAATCTTGTTGCTGAAAACAGAGAAATTAGCCCCGGCACTCAGGTCTACCTTACCTACCCGCTGGTTCCAACCCAGGTCAAATTCTGCCCCATGGTCTTCCAGGCTGGCAATATTGGCCCAGGGAGCTCCCTCTGCACCTACATACCCAGGGAGGGTAACGGTCAAGAGCATTCCGGTTGTCTTCTTATCGAAATAATCCGCGCTAAAAGTAAAGTGATTCAGAAAGGTCATGTCAAAACCCGCGTCAAACTGGGAGGTTTGTTCCCATTTCAGGTCAGGGTTGGCTGGGGCAGCAGGTGCAGACCCAGACTGTTGAGTCGCTCCCTTGCCCAAGGGATAATCAATGCCACCGGCGATAACAGATTCATAGGCGAAGGGGGGCAGGTTATCATTACCATTAACACCGTAGCCGACCCTGAGTTTCAGGTATTGGATGGTCTTGGTATTCTTCCAGAAATTCTCTTTGGTGGGAATCCAACCAACAGAAGCAGAGGGGAAGTATCCATACTTGTTGTTAGAACCAAAGTTGGACGAACCGTCCCTGCGGAAGTTAGCCGTTAACAGGTATTTTTCCTGGTAGTTATAGGTAAACCTGCCGAATAGGGAGGTCAGGGCATAGGGTTGGTTTTCAAAACCACCACCTACGTGATCGGCAGTAGGCAGGCTCCAGTTAAAGCTGGCCTGCTGATACGTATTATAAGGCAAGTTATACAATGTTGCATTGACGCCTGAGCCTGAATTACGTTGAGCACTGGACCCAACCATTAACATCAGGTGATGGTCGCCAAAACCGCGGGTATAGCTGGCGGTATTATCCCAACTCCAGATTTGGGTCTGGTCATTTTCCCGGTAAAAACTGTTTTGGGTAGTATTAGCCGTTGAGGCATTTAAGGTGTATAGGGGGCCAAAACTTTGGTTACCGTAAAAAGCCTGTTTGACATTGATCGAAGACCTCAAGTCCAGGCCTTTAATCGGGGTAAGGCTCAGGTAAACGTTGCCCAACACGTTGTAGGCCCAGCCATGGTTCCCTTGTTGGGTTTCCACATAAGCCGCCGGGTTGGTGATTTCCTGCTCCACATTGGTGGACAGGTAATAGGGCAGCCCATTGGGGGCCAGGGGTACATAGTCCGTTGGAACATTATAAGGGGCTTTACCCAGCAGGGGGCTTCCTGCGGGAACAACCACAGGAGAGGTCGGATCCAGGTTGATCGCCGAACTCAATGGCCCTCCGAATACGGAGTTGGTATTGAGGCTTCCTTGTGAATAAGAATAAGTAAAGCCTGCATTTTCACCGAAGTTGATCCAGGGTTTGATCTTATAGTTAGCGTTCAGACGGAAAGAAAATCGTTTGTAATTAGAAATGGAAGGCGTAATGGTGCCATGGTCATCATAATAACCAAAAGAAGTAAAGTAGGTTCCTTTGTCTGAACCACCACTGATACTGATATCGTGTTGCTCAACGAGGGCATGGTTATCCATGATGACACTCTGCCAATCTGTACCTGCTCCCAAGGATTGAGGATCCTTAAATAAAGGCGTATCACTACCGGTAGTACTTCCCACCTGAGCGGCCATATAGGACTCATTCCTCAAGGTCGCGTATTGTTCCGCGTTGGTCAGTTTTAATTTACGGGAAGGCTGTTGGGATCCCACATAACCACTATAAGTGACCCTGGGCGCACCGCTCTTACCTTTCTTAGTCGTAATCAAAATAACGCCGGGGGCGCCGCGGGCGCCGTAAATGGCTGTACTGGCCGCATCCTTTAGGACCTCGACGGACTCAATGTCGATGGGGTTGATGACTTCAAGTCCACCGGCGTCCAGGATAGCTCCATCTACTACATACAGCGGAGTGGAGCTGTTAATGGAAGTGATGCCCCTGATCATTACCGTTGATGCAGCACCAGGTTGACCCCCGTTAGTGGAAATGGTAAGACCGGAAGCACGTCCCTCCAGGGCGTCTTCGACGCGGCTGACGGGCATGTCATCCAGGTCTTTGGCTTTGACCTGGGAAATGGCGCCAGTAACCACACTCTTTTTCTGGACACCATAACCGACAACAACCACTTCCTCCAGGCTACCAATTCTTTGGTTAAGGCCTATGACGGGTTCGTGTTCGTCGCTTACTACATACTCCAGATTGTCGGAACCAACCGCCGTAATAAGCAGTACAGTTCCTTTAGGCGCGTTCAGGGTAAACTTACCTTGCGCATCAGTCACAGTACCCTTCTCAGAGCCTTTAATCCGGATAGAAGCACCGACAACCGGTACCCCTGAGGTCTTATTGACCACTTTTCCTGTAATCTGACTGGACTGCGCCCAAAGAAGGGTCGGTAGGGCGCATAGGCAGGTAAGAAAAAACAACGCAATCGCTTTTTTCATACACAAGCAGTTTAAAATATTAGGTTTAGTTAGAAAAGCATTCCTTTCAGGGAATCAAACAGAACAAACCTATTCAACTTCCAGGGTCATGTGAAAAATAATACTACAACAATACCACAACATCAAAAAATATATCGTTGATAATCAATACATATACACTACATCAATGGTACATCATGATGATTTTTTACTTATCTTGCTTATATCTTCGATTGCCTGCTATGCGAAAAATTTGCTTCATCACCCTGCTGCTGCTATGCGCTTTTGTCTCCGCCTGGAGTCAAAATACCATAGGTCTGCCTCAAATTATCAACTATTCCAAAGAGGCTTTTCACGCTGGTACCCAAAACTGGGATATTCAACAGGACAAAAACGGCATCCTCTACTTTGCCAATAATTCGGGCCTGCTAACCTTCAATGGACATTACTGGCGACTCTACCCTATCCCCAACAAAACCATTCTGAGGTCTCTGCAGATTGATCATAGTGGTAGAATATACATAGGTGCTCAGGATGAAATAGGTTATTTTTTCCCCGGCCCCAACGGAGACCTTGTTTTTACCTCCCTCAAAAACCTGATTCCCAAAGCCGAACGTCAATTTGCCGATGTATGGGACATTTGTATTTCGGGAGATGAAGTATTTTTCAGGTCTGTTGACCGCATCTATTTATATAAGGACAAGACGATTGAGGTTTTCAAAGCGCCCTCTGAATGGCGTTTCATGGGTAAGGCGGCCAACCAAATCTACGCACAGGATAAGGCAAAAGGTTTGCTCATTTTCAAAGAAGGTAGTTGGCTGCCCCTGCCCCAGCCTTTTGGACAAACGGATACTTTGATTACCGCGCTGATGCCTTATGATGAGAATACCTTATTAATAGGAACCCTCAAAAACGGACTATACCTGTTGCACAATGGGAAAGCCTCCCACAAAACCACCCAAGCAGACCCATTTCTGGAGGAAAATCGCATTTATAGCGGCTGTGCCGTCAATGATTCGACCTTTGCTTTGGGTACCACTTCTGCCGGCTTGCTTATTTTGAATAAAGCCGGCAAAGTCGTCCAAACCTTTTCCAGGTCCGAAGGCCTACAGAATAATAATGTCCTGAGCCTTTTTTTGGATAGGGACCAAAATATATGGATGGGTCTGGATAATGGGATAGACTTCGTGGCCTATCATTCCGCCCTGACCCATATTTTTCCGGATAAAGAAAATGAATTGACAGGTTATGCCGCCGGAATCTATCAGGGAAAGCTATACCTGGGCACCTCTGATGGGCTCTATAGTGTCCCCCTGGATCCAGGCGAAAAGGACCTAAGTTTCTCCAAGGGCCATTTTACCCGGGTATCTGGGTCTGACGGGCAGGTCTGGAACCTCACCAAGGTCAATGAACAACTGCTGATGGGCCACCATGAAGGCGTATTCCTGGTGCAGGGCAATAAGGCAACTCCCTTATTCCCAGGGGAAGGGTCTTGGCAATTTGCCCCCCTATCTTCTGTCTACCCCTCCCCCAATGTCATCATTGGCACTTATACCGGACTAGACATGCTCAGTTTTACCTCCGGACACTTTAGCCCGGTCGGAAAGTTACCTGGCCTCAACGAATCCCTGCGCTTCCTGGCTATTGACAATGATAACCGTATCTGGAGTTCTCATCCTTATAGGGGGGTGTATAAGCTCATCCTCTCCCCAGACCATAAATCCGTCAGTGCCCGGCTCTATACCGCCAAAGATGGGCTTCCCAGTGATTTGAATAACTATGTGTACCGGATCAAAAACCGGGTAGTGGTCGCTACGGAACATGGGGTCTATGAATACGATGAGGCCAAAGACCGCTTCGTACTCTCTGCTTTTATGGAACCTGTTTTTCATCAGCAAAGCATTCGGTACCTCAATGAAGATGAGGATGGTAATATTTGGTTTGTGAGCTGGGAAAGAGTTGGGGTAGTGGATTACCAAAAACCCAGTGGAAGCAACCCTTTCAGCATCGTCTACTTCCCCGAACTAACCGGCGAAACCGTTGGCGGTTTCGAATACCTCTATCCCTATGACAGTAAAAATGTCTTTATTGGCTTTGACAAGGGCTTCTTCCACCTTAACTATGATCATTATTTGCAATCCAGTCCCCACTTATCTGTACTCATTGGGCAGGTTAAGGCTTCGGGTACGGGTAAAAAGGACAGCGTGCTGTTTGGGGGATTTTTTACAGACGGGAAAAATGTCACCTCCGTACAGAGCGGGGCTGCCGTAAGTATGCCCAATTCCTGGAACTCCTTCCATTTCGAGTACTCTTCCACCCTGTATGAGCAACAAAACAATACCTCTTATAGTTATCAGTTGATTGGTTTTGATAAGGCATGGTCCAACTGGACCTCCAAAACGGAAAAAGATTATACCAACCTCCCGGCCGGCACTTATACTTTCCAGGTAAAGGCCAGAAACAACTTAGGGAATGAGTCAGCGCCGGTAGCATTCACCTTCACCGTGGATCCGGCCTGGTATCAAACCGTATGGGCCTGGTTGGGCTACCTCCTGGTCCTATGCTGCATCGGCTTCGGTGTATCCCGGTTTCAACGCCGGAAATTTGGCTTACAGCAACAGAAGTATGAAGAGGAGCAAAAGAAGCTCCGCTACCTACACCAGTTAGAACTGGACAGCAACGACCGGCAGATTGTCCAGCTTAAAAATGAGAAGCTGGAAGCCGAAGTAAATTTCAAAAATAAGGAGTTGGCCAGCGTAACCATGCACCTGGTTCAAAGGGGAAAGCTCCTTTCCTCCATAAAAGATGAACTGATCCGACTGCAAAGAACCGTGGAAACGCCCTCGGGCGCCCACGAGTTTAAAAAAGTCATCCGCATGCTGGGGGATGATGAAAACAATGATGAAGATTGGGAACATTTTGCCATTCACTTTGACCAGGTTCATAGTAATTTCCTTACCAACCTGAAAGGAAAGTATCCTACCCTGACTCCTACGGATCAGAAGCTCTGCGCTTATCTGCGTATGAACCTGTCCTCCAAGGAGATAGCCCAGTTAATGAATATTTCCTTACGCGGGGTGGAAATCAGCCGGTACAGGCTCAGGAAAAAGCTTCAGGTACCCACGGAGGTTAACTTATATGATTATTTCATTCAATTGAATGGACATTAATACCTAGACTGGACTACAATCCAGCAAAACCCCTACCTTTGCCCGCGCGAAAAAGCTCTTTTGACCAATGATCAGTAGAAGAAATATCCGGGTAAAAGTGATGCAAACCTTATACACAATTGAGGCGTTGGAACACAATGTTAAACCTGGAGAAGAGACAAAGATATTGGCACAGCACCTGGAGCAGTCCCGCCAGCTTTTCGTATTCCTGGTTTGGTTCCTTACAGAAGTGGCCAGGTACGCCGAAGTAGATGCCCGGCACAGGGCTTCCAAACACTTACCCAGTCCCGAGGACCGGAATGTGAATACCAAAATCTCCGGCAACACCCTTTTGTGGAACATCCTGGAACACACCTCCTTTCAACTGGCCATGGCAAAGGACAAGCCCAACCTCATTGATACCGAGGATTGGATTCGTAAAATTTACCAGCGCCTGGAAGAAAGCCCCCTGTATCAGGAGTACATTAAGGTTCAGGAAAGGACAAAAGACGGGGAAAAAGATATCCTGGAGTTCATTTTTACAGACCTGATGCTTCCGGATGACGACTTTGTTTCCTTTCTGGAAGAAAACTTCGTACACTGGGACGACGATGCTGAAATGATGAACCTGTTGATGCTGGGATTTCTTCAGAAACCCAAATCCTATAACTTCCAGGAATTCCTGGGTAAGGAAAAGGAACAGTTTGCCAAAGATTTGCTCAACACGGTTTTAAATAAAGAAGCGCAGCTACTGGAGATGATCAATGGCCGCCTCGTTAACTGGGACGCAGAACGCATAGCCGTTTTGGATATGATCTTAATGAAAATGGGGGCTGCGGAGTTCCTTTACTTTGAGACCATACCGACCAAGGTGACCATTAATGAATACATTGACCTGGCCAAAGACTACTCCACTGCCCAGAGCGGACAATTCATCAACGGCCTATTGGACAATATTCATAAGGATTTGGTAAAACAGAACCTGATCCATAAAACTTCACATAAAAATTGATCCCGTAACTTCACCCCCATGCAAAAGGCAATCTTAGCACTATCCATGCTTGTACTGATGGCTTCCTGCCACGGTAGATCCGGCTCTGGTCAAGCTACTGTTATTGACTCTACCAGCGTCCAGCTCCTGGATACGGCCTACGACTTCGGTAAGGCCGTAGAAGGTGAAAAAATCGCTTTCAGCTTCCGGTTTAAAAATACAGGTACCAAACCCCTGATCATTCAAAAAGCAGTGGCCAGTTGTGGATGTACCAAACCCGATTGGCCCCAACAACCCATTCCTCCGGGCGGAATAGCTTCGATCAAAGCGGAGTTCAACTCTGAAGGGCGTGTAGGACCGGCGCACAAAGTCATTACCGTGACTTCCAATGCCAACCCTGCTTTTCCCCAGCTTAGGCTGACAGGAATTGTCGTTCCTAAAAATGCATCAACCAATTAATCATTTCAATCATTCAATATTTCAAAATGAGTCATTCTTTCGCCTCCCTGTTTTTGATGGCCCAGCCTGGTGGTGGCGGTAGCAGCACCCTTCTGATCGGCTACCTCGGTATTATGTTCGTGGTTTTCTATTTTTTTATGATCAGGCCTAACTCCCAAAAGGCTAAAAAGCAAAAGACTTTCTTCTCCAGCCTCCAGAAAGGGGATAAGATTGTTACCATTGCTGGTATCCACGGTACCGTTTATAAAATCAATGACGACAACACCACCTTGCAGATGGAAGTTAGCCCTGGCAGCTATCTGAAAATAGAAAAAAGCGCCATCAGCATGGACTGGACAGCAGCCCTGCAAAAAGCGTCTGCCCCAGCAGAAACCAGCAAATAATCCATCAGACCAACCATATGGAAAGGCCCTCTCCTAAAGTGAGAAGGCCTTTTTGTATCTTACCCCCTATGCGCACCACCCTGCATTTGCCTGCCCTGCTCCAAAAACCCCGTCCCTTGCGTGTGGGACTAACCGGAGGTATAGGCAGTGGGAAAAGCACCGTTGCCCAGGCATTCGGCGTATTAGGCATACCCCTGTATTCGGCAGACCTGGCATCCAGGAAGTTAATGAATGAGGATCCGGAAGTAATTGCCTCCATCCAAAAGGCATTCGGGCCTAAAACATACGAAGGTGGTAGCTTAAACAGGGCTTACCTGGCATCCATCGTTTTTAAAGACAAAGAAAAGTTGGCCCTCCTCAACAGCCTGGTACATCCTGCCACCATACGGGATGGGGAACAGTGGATGAAAGCCCAAAAAGGCCCCTATGCCATCAAAGAATCATCGCTCATTTTCGAAGCAGGGATGCAGCCCCAGTTTGACCTCGTTATCGGGGTCAGTGCTCCTGTTGTTGTGCGCATCCAAAGAGTGATGCAAAGGGATAAAGTCACAGCGGAATCCGTCAGGGAGAGAATGGGTAACCAGATTCAGGAAAATATCAAGATGCTGCTCTGCGATATCGTCATCCAAAACGATGATCAACATCCCGTGATACCACAAGTGCTGGAGGTGCATCAACTGCTGAGCGGCCAATCCTAGGGCCCGCTGGCGCTGGCTACTTCTTAATCAGGTAGCACCAACGTTTGAGCTTCCCCTCAAAATCGAACGGCGTGGTGGCTTTGGTAATATCTCGGATGGACGAAGCCTGTATGGCCGCATCGTCCAGCACGAACTTCGTAAAATTGGTGGAGAAATAAATACTTCCTCCCGGTCGCAAAGCACGTATTGTTTGATTCAACATGGGCACATGGTCCCTTTGTATGTCCAGGAAATCCTTCATGCGTTTGGAGTTGCTGAAGGTCGGAGGATCCATGATTACCACATCAAAAGCGGCATCCGGCAAGGCTTCCAGGTATTGCTTGACGTCGGCGTGTATAAAGTGGGTGGACGCTCCAAAAAATTCATTGAGCTGCATATTTCGCTCTGCCCAGTTCAGGTAGGTTTTTGATAGATCCACGGTCGTCACGGAACGGGCTCCCCCAGCGGCAGCATACACCGAAAACGAGCCCGTATAAGCAAACAGGTTAAGTACATCCTTGCCTGCCGAAGCCTCCTTCACCATACCTCTGGTGATCCGGTGATCAAGAAACAATCCGGTATCCAGATAATCTGTCAGGTTCACCCAAAAAGAAAGTCCAGCCTCTGAGACAGCAAAAAATTCTCCTTCCGAAGCTTGTTTTTCATACTGCCCTTGTCTGCCCGCTTTACGTTCCCTTTGCCTCCAATAGATCTCATCCACCGGTATACCCAATACCATCGCAATCACAGGTAAGCACTTATGGAGCCAGTCATCGTGCGCTTCATCGCTTAGACCATGCCTGCGTTTGTACTCCGCCAGGTAAAGTTTATCCCCGTAGAACTCAATGCAGAAAGGGAATTCCGGCAGATCGTGGTCATAGACCCGATAGCAGGCTATCCCTTGTCTTTTTGCCAGCTTTCCAAGATGCTTATACACCTTGGAAAGCCGGTTTTGGAACATATCCAGTTTTTCAGCCATGGCATGGCCTTATTTCAGTTTGGCCAGCGCATCGGTGATGCGAGACCAGGCCTTTTTAATATTTTCCTGGCTGTTGGCAAAAGAGAAACGTACACATTTGGGTTCACCGAAGGCGTCCCCCATCACAGAAGATACGTGCGCCGTGTTGAGCAGGTACATACAGAAATCGGAAGCATTGGTGATTATGGTTTGGCCGTCAGATTTCCCGTAGTAATAGGACACGTCAGGGAATATATAGAAGGCGCCCTGAGGCTCAAAACACTTCAGGCCGGGAACTTGTTTTACCAGATCCAATACCAGTGAACGACGGCGGGTAAATTCTTCCACCATCGCCATGGAGGGTTTAAGATCTCCGGTGAGCGCCTCTACGGCCGCTTTCTGGGTGATGGAGTTGGTACCGCTGGTAAGCTGACCCTGGATTTTTTCGCAACCCTTGGCAACCGTCGGATTTGCGGCAATATAGCCCAAGCGCCAGCCCGTCATGGCATATCCTTTTGAAAGGCCGTTGACGATGATAACCCTGTCCTTGATGTCTGCAAACTGAGCAATGCTTTCGTGTTTGCCTACGAAATTGATGTATTCATAAATCTCGTCTGAGATAATAAAGACATTGGGATGCTTACGGAATACGTCAGCCAACCCTTCCAACTCAGCCTTGGTATATACGGCTCCTGAAGGATTACAAGGAGAAGAAAACAAAAAGGCCTTTGTTTTGGGGGTGATGGCGGCTTCCAGTTGAGCAGGGGTGATCTTGAAATCGGATTCCGGTGTAGATTGAACCGTCACCACTTTACCATCGGCGATCTTCACCAATTCCGAATAGGTTACCCAGAATGGTGTAGGAATGACGACTTCATCGCCATCCTCTACCAAAGCCAGGATCAGGTTAGCCAGGCTTTGTTTGGCCCCGGTGGAAACGACAATATTTTCAGGTTGGTAATCGAGTTGATTGTCCCGCTTCAACTTTACACAAACGGCTTCTCTGAGGTCTTGAAATCCAGATACAGGCGTATAATGGCTCCAGTTGTCATGGATGGCCTTCACAGCGGCCTCTTTAATATGGGTAGGCGTATCGAAATCCGGCTCTCCCAGGCTCAGGTCGATCACGTCAATCCCCTTTGCTCTCAGCTCACGGCCCAATTTGGCCATTTTCAAAGTCTCAGGCTCATTGAATTTTTGCAGGCGGGACGATAATTGCATGACTTTCTCAGTTTTTTGTGCCGCAAAACTACAAAAAAGTGAGGGTTCTAGTTCATATGTATGAGCCCTTTTGTAAAGGCTTTTGTTCCCGTGGAATCCCATAAGCCCCCAATGAACAACGTATAGCCATGAGCAGGCGCCAGCGTGTCCCGGACAGAATCCACTACCGTATTCGTCGTATCAGGACTATAATGGAACACAAAGGTGTATTGCCCAGGAACCAACTGTTGATACGTAGATAAAGTTGCAGCTGAAGCAGTTGTTGTTCCCATAAATGACTGACTTAGATATAAAGGCGTATAACCGTTCGTATCATTTCGGTACCATACATCCACAGGGGTAAAGTTGGGTGAAAAATTCAGGAACCTTAAAAAGCAATAGCCATAGGGTATGGAATCCCAGCTGTCCTGAAGCTGAACAGCATTCAGGCCGAAGGAGGTGAGTGTGTCAAATAGCCAGATGCTATACTTGGTATTGGCTGCAAACTGAACATTGTTGCCCGTGACCAGGGCTGCTCCCGTATCGTCCAGGAAACTAATGGTATGTATGCCCGCAAACTCAGATCTGTAAGAGGGAGGCAGGGAATCCCAACCAAAAGCATAAGGGAAGTTGGTGGTATCTCCTATGCTGACCCCGTCCACCTGCACCTTAAAATAAGGCCCGTAGGGCACCATATTGAAAAAGGTTAACCCGGCGGGGTTGCTTTTGTTGTTGTTGGTTACCGTCTTCAGACAGGAACTCAATATAGCTACACCTACCAATCCCAGGACCAGTATATTCAACTTTTTATGCATCATGCAAATTTCAGTATTACAACGATTTTCCTATCATTAAATTGTCAGATCCCCTGCCCAACGAATGTTACCGGTCATACGTACTCCCTGACCAGGACAGTGAGCAGGCACAAAGCTCTGCGCATGGGCAATTTCACGTTGGCTTCCTATTGCTGTCAATTTGGCTATATATGACCTGAACTTAACAGGCAGCCGGCCAGGAAGATCCAGGACCGGGCACGTTCAGATTCTGAAACATCCGCCAAAAATAAGGATAGCCCTCCTAAGAAAGCCATAACTTTTCCGCCGGACTGGCAGCTTTTTGAATTTTTTCAAGTACGTTTGCCACCTTAAAATATTTGCGTAAACCAGAAATTGTATGCAACTGAAAGGTTTGGTGTGGTTTTTCACCATTTCACTAAT
>CAJCIQ010000064.1 GCA_903970475.1 Beijerinckiaceae bacterium | reverse complement strand
TTCGTAAGGGCGGGAGTTTGCCGCCAGCTTCCTTCAGATTCCACCTCGCGGTGGACACCCTTGCTTTGGGCTAACGATTCGCTCTACCTCGCTCGTTCGGGACTTGCACCCTATAGCTTATTGAACATGCCTGGCGCACATGAGAAAGGGGCCGGCAGTGGCCCCTTTCCCTATTTCAGTTTAAACTCGTTATTAGCCCGGTTGACGTCCGGTAGCGCCGCATCCGGATCGACTTTCACACTAACCACCTCTGAAGTGGTGGGCACCGTAATGGTTACTGATTGTTGTTGGAGCCAGGTTTCAACGGGGAGATTAAGCCTTTGTTTTTCCCCATTTTTCAATACTACTTCTACCGTAAAAGGCATGGCCATTTTCTGTAGGTTAGCTATGGTTACGCTTACCCCTTTGGAAGGATCTCCATTTACGTAAGCCGCGTTGGTCACCGCCAGGTCCAGGGCCCAATTGTGGTAGAACCATTCCCTCCAAAACCAGGAAAGGTCTTCCCCTGCTCCATTGTCCATGCTTCTGAAGAAATCATCAGGTGTAGGATGTTTGTAGGCCCAGTGACGGATGTACTGACGAAAAGCATAGTCGAATCGTTCAGGCCCCAGGATTTGTTCCCTCAACAACACCAGGCCAAAAGCAGGTTTGAAGTAGGCCAAAGGATGCCTGTATTTTTCCGAAATGGCGTCCGCGCTGGTCAAAATGGTGGGTGCCGCAGAATCCAAAAGGTAAGGAACTATTTCATCGGCAGGGTTCCCGCCATTGGGCGCATATTCTCCATCTCTTTTGGGGGCAAACTCCCCGTGGTTGACATAATCGGAGGCGTAAACGTCGATAAAGGTATTGAAGCCCTCATCCATCCAGGCATATCGGCGTTCATCTGTACCTACGATCATGGGGAACCAGTTATGACCTATTTCGTGGGCCGTGATCCAAAACAGTTCCTTGCCCCCATCGCCAATCCCATCAAAGACAATTCCGGGATATTCCATCCCACCGGCCAGACCCGCCTCGTTGACGGCCACAGGATAAGGATAGATGTACCATTTCTCTGAAAAGTATTCGATGGACTTTTTTAAGTATTCGGTAGCCCTGGCCCAACCTTTGGGTCCTGCACTCTCCACAGGATAAATAGACATGGAGAGGCTCTTTTTGCCGTCCGGCAGGTTCACCCTGGCCGCGTCCCATATCCAGGCCCTGGAAGCTGCAAAGGCAACGTCCCTGGTGTTGTTCATCTTAAAATGCCAGGTAAGTTCCCCCTGATGTACTGGCCGGGAAGCAGGGTCTCCGACCTCAGCTGCGGAACGGATCATGACGGTCGTATCGCTGTTCCGGGCTTTCTGTAAACGGTTCAATTGGGTAGCCGTCAGCACTTGTTCAGGATTGACCAACTCTCCGGAACCTTCTACGATCATGTCCCAGGGAACCGTAACGCTATAATCATAGTCTCCGTAATCTATAAAAAATTCTCCGCTGCCCAGGAAAGGAAGGTTGTTCCAGCCCCTGGAATCATCGTATACACTGAGCTTGGGATACCACTGAGCTACTTCGAAGATCTTCCCGTTTTTGGTAGGAAAGGCATTCGTCCTGCCGCCAAAATCGCCCGGCATCTTATAATGGTATTTGATGTGCAGGCTTACCTTACCGCCTTTGGCGGGAAGGGCCTTTGCCAACCGGATCTGCATACGCGTATCTGTAATGACATACTCCGCTTTGGTCACCACACCAGCATATTCCACGGTTACCGATTCAAATTCATATCCACTGGTATGCTGGGCCGGTGCTGGATGCGCCTCTGTGTAATAGTTGGAACGCGCATCCTTTTTATAAGTATTCTGTTCTACCTGAAGCCATAAGTAGGAAAGGGCGTCCGGACTGTTATTGGTATAGTTAATCGTTTCGGTGGCGCTCAGGGTCTCTGCCGTGGTATCTATGCGGGCCGCGATATGATAATCGGCGCGGTTCTGCCAATAGGCAGGTCCTGGGTTCCCGTTTGCGCTATGCGCTTCGTCTCCCCTATTGGTATAAAATATAGGGGAAAAAACAGGGTCCGGCTGGTACGGGGAGGCTTGTCCATAGCCGAGGGAGGCTGCACCCAGCAGGGATGCTGCCATGCATGCACTTTGAAATAATTGCTTCATGTTGCCAAAAATAACAGAAAAGAGAATTTTTATTTGCATCTATTGCTGAGCGGCAAAGGAGCCTTCCAGAACTTCTTCGGCTACTTGGGCGGTGATGCTATGCTCATGAATATTATGCAGGTCTTCGGAGTGTCCTCCGTCTTCATACCCAATGGACACAAATACGGTGAGTGTCTGTCTGGCCGGTCCTTTGAAGGACCCCTTCACCGGGCTACAGGCGTTAAAATCCATGCCCACAGAAAGCTTCACGTGTTTGTTGGTCACCCATATATTATTGGTAGGGTCTATGCCCGCCCATCCATAACCAGGAATCCAGGCTTCCACCCAGGCATGGGTTGCGCCCTCTCCCCTCATCCCATTGCGGTTGGGGCATATATATCCGCTGACGTAACGGCAAGGGATCTTTTTTATTCTCAGCATTTGCAATAATAGCTGGGCAAAGTCCTGGCAAACACCGGCGCCTTTTTCCAAAAACTCACTCACCGTGGTTTCCACATCGGTAATGCCCTTGATATAGCTGAAGTGCTGGAAAACGTACTCGCTGCATTGCTCGATGTTGAGGGCTACACTAGGCGATTCGGTAGTCAGTATCTCCTGCATTTCTTTAAGGAGGAGATGGTTCACCCTAAGGTCGGGGCTGGCCAGTTCCAGCAGCCTCAATTCATCCCTGCATTCCAATTCCAGGTCCTGGAAAGTGGCATTGAAGTCTATATTTACTTCATTAGAACCCGTGGTCCTCACCAGGAGTTTGCTTTCAATGGCCAGGAGCTGGTGAGGAGGGTATACATTGAAAACACCTGTTTTATTCCCATAATAATCGGAAAACAAGTGTACCTCGGGACTACCGGTGATCGTCAAATCCTGCTGCAACACTTCTTGTCCGGAACTTAGGTATGGAAATATCCTTACCTCGTTGAGGCTTTCCTTAACCGGTCTGTCGTATTCATATTTGGTCACGTGCAGTATGCTGAACGTAGGCATCGTATATCTGCTTAAGCGTATGAGAAAAAGAGCTGATTCAAGTGTTTATTAAACTGAAAAAGGTCCATGCGGAAGGTAACAAAAAACTCCTCCAGGGCCTGACCCCTCAGTTCTTCTGTCTCCATATACCGGACGCGGCTGATCAACCTTCCGAAAAAGCGCATCAGGCCTTCATTGTCCTTGGTATGGTTTTGTTTTATTACCGACTTCAAGTGTCGCTCCAAACGAGTCAGGGAATACAGCAAGGAGTGCGGAAAATCTTCGTTGAGCAAAACCTGGTGCAGCACGTTGAGGTTATAATGTGCGCTCCTATAGGTTTTGAGGTGGAGCTCATAGCCACTGAGGGCCAGCAATAAGTATTTCCAATTGACAATATCCTTAGCTTCTTCCATCTGGTTGGCTAGCAACCGGAATTGGCTTTCCGCCAACAGCAAGGTTTCAAAGCTTCGCTCCACGTATTTTCCCAGGTTCATAAAGTACCAGCCCACACCCCTGGGCATGGTGATATCCGTAATCCCCGTATAGATGACACAATATTGGGAAAGCTGTTCCATGGCCCCCAAAGCACCAGAGCCCATCAGTCTGTTCTCCATGTCTTTGGATCCGACCAGGTGATACATACCATTAACGGCCTCCCAAACTTCTTTGGTGATATGGTCCTGGACGCCACGCGCGTTTTCCCTGGCTTTGGTCACAATGACCTTCAGGGAATTGGAATTGGTGGTGTCCAAGAGTAATCTTCGAATGGATTCCGCTGTATTGTTCTCCAGTAGCGCTACGGACTCCGTACCATCTCCGGCAAATAACTCCAACAAGGGTCTCCAGTTAAGGTCTCCTCCCACATCTTTATCCAGGGTAAGGGTATAGTGTGTATATACCACCCTAAGTAAACCGTCTGCCCTTTCCATATAGCGATTGAGCCAAAACAAAGCGTCTGCAATTCTCGAAAGCATAGTCTAATATTTCAATTGGCCGGCACTCAGTACTTGCGTTTCGCTCGCGGCATCTCAGTGCCTGCGGCGGCGTTAGCCCCGTCTGGCCTAGTCCGTAACCCATGTATCTTTAGATCCTCCCCCTTGGGAGCTGTTTACCACCAGAGATCCTTCCCTCAGCGCTACCCGCGTCAAACCTCCCGGTACGATTTTTACCCCCTGTGGACCATATAGGGCATATGGGCGCAGGTCCACGTGCCTGGCCTGAAAGCGACCATTGATGAAGCAGGGCACGGTAGATAAGGGAATGATGGGTTGAGCAATGAAGTTCCTGGATTCTTTTTCAATGGCCGCTTTTGCCTTGTCCCATTCTTCGTCCGTAACCTTATTACCCATGACCATTCCATATCCTCCGCTTTGGTTGGTTCGCTTCACCACCATTTTATGGATATTACGGAACACATATTCCCTTGCCTGAGGATCACTGAGCTGATAAGTGGGCACGTTGGGCAGCAAGGGTTCCTCATTAAGGTAATAACGTATCATATCCGGGACATGCGCATATACCGCTTTATCGTCTGCCACTCCATTGCCCAGGGCATTGACGATGGCTACATTGCCTTTTCTGTAGGCACTCATCAGACCAGGCACACCCAGTACGGAATCGGGCTGAAAGACGAGCGGATCGAGGTACTCATCATCAATCCTGCGATATATCACGTGCACCCTTTCCAAACCAACAGTCGTCTTCATAAAGACCTTATGGTTGTCCACCACCAGGTCTCTTCCTTCCACCAGGGAGATACCCATTTGACGGGCCAGAAATGTATGTTCGTAATAGGCAGAATTAAACACCCCAGGGGTTAGCAGCACGACAGTAGGATCGCTAACTTGGGTAGCCGCTAATTGTAATAGGATTTCATGGAGGAGCAAGGGATAGTTGCTGACCCTGCGCACATGATTGGCCGCTAACTGAGAAGGGAAAAGCCTTTTGGTTACCTCCCTGTTCTCCAGCATATAACTGACACCCGATGGGGTCCTCAGATTATCTTCCAGTATGTAAAAGCTGCCGTCCTCACCCCTGATCAGGTCTATCCCGGAAATGTGGATATAAATATCATGGGGCACCTTGATCCCAAATACCTCTCTTGTATAGTGAGGGCAGCTGGCAATCAAAGCTGCGGGAATCACTTTGTCCTTGAGGATCTGTTGCTCGTTGTAAATATCTTTCAGGAATAGATTCAGGGCCTTGAGGCGTTGACCAATTCCTTTTTCAATATGATCCCATTGGTGACCGGGGATGATACGCGGAATAATGTCAAATGGGAAAATGCGTTCAATCCCTTCATTGTCACTATACACGGTAAACGTGATGCCTTGGTTCATGAACAGCTCCGTGGCCAGTTTATCCTTTTGAAGTAGTGCGGTCATATCCAACTCACTCAGAGAGGAAAACATCCTACTGTAGTGCTCCCTGATTTGTTCCGCCCCACACATTTCGTCCCATATACCCTCGGGACAGCGGTATTCCTGTAATAAGGTATCTATCCCCATGCCTCTTAATTTCACATCAATATAAATAATTAGTTGTTGTTTTATCGACTTTACTTATACTCTTTATTTTGTTTCTGCAATAAATTTTATATTCCGTTTATTTATAATCTTAAATGGTGTTTGTGAAGAAAAATCTAATTCTACCCCATTTGGGCGCTGAAACCCTCCAATGTGGTAATACGTGGTGCGCGGAATACAAAATTTGGCGATCTTCAGGCCAAATACGACGTGTAATGAAGCGCATCTTTTATTTCGCAGGAGTGGCATGGATGACAATGATACTGGGATCTTGCAGCACCATTAATCAAATTCCCCTCATCAATAACGGGAAGACGGACCCCAATTTATTTGTAGCAAAGGACTTAACTCAGCCTAACTTATTCACTAACAACATTGAAGGACCAGCCGTATTTCACGATAGTTTATTTGTGGTCAATTATCAAACAGACGGGACCATTGCTTATGTTGACAGCCTTGGCAACTGCCAGGTATATGTGACGCTGCCCAAAGGAAGCACGGGCAATTGCATCCGTTTTGATCCTGCCGGCAATATGTATGTTGCCGATTTTTCAGGACACAACGTATTAAAGGTTAGTAGGAATAAGGAAGTGAATGTGCTGGCCCACACCAGGGAGTTTAATCAACCCAATGATCTGGTAAGAAGCAAATATGGATTCATCCTGGCTTCGGATCCAGATTGGAAAGATTCTACCGGGCAAGTCTGGAGGGTTGAGCCCGATGGCAAATATTATCTCCTGGCGCCAAACATGGGAACCACTAATGGAATCTGCCTTAGCCCCGACGAAAAAACACTATATGTCAATGAAAGCGACCAGCGCAGGGTTTGGGCATTCGATATCGATACCATGGGCAATATCAGCAACAAGCGCCTGTTCACGTCCTTTAAGGACTATGGGCTGGATGGTATGCACTGTGACAAGCACGGCAACCTTTATATATGCCGCTATGGCAAAGGCGTAGTCGCCATCTTTACTTCCATGGGAGACATGGTCAGAGAGGTTCCCCTTCAAGGTAAAAATTGCAGCAACCTCACCTTTGGTGGAAGAGATGGTAAAACAGTATTTGTTACCCTCCAGGATAGAAAAGGCGTGGAACAATTCCGCACAGATAACCCCGGGGTTGGTTGGTAATCGGGCCGGAGCCCTTTTATGCGTTGGCGCTGCCCGGCGCACTTTTTATATGGTGGCGCGTTATATGGTGGCGCGGCCCGAGTCCATTAAGCTAGGCACTTCCCTTAATCGGCGCTTCCTTTAATCAGCGCTTCCTTTAATCGGCGCTTCCCTTAAATAGAAACCCCGGATGTTCAACCATCCGGGGTTTTTTATGATTTGCACTGTACGGCGAACCGCACAGAGTCGTTGATCTTAGTTATCCGTTGTCTTCTTAGCCGGAGCGGTTGTGCTGCTCTGGGTGTCTTTGCTGCCGGCATTGTTAGCCAGGATGCGGTTACCAGGATTGGCATAGGGGGCCCAAGCAGACAAACGAGGACAAGTCAGGTAATCCTTGTCAATCATGATATAATAAGAGGGAATCTTTTTGATCAGCCATTTCTGGAAAACCTGATCCCTTTTTAAAGCCAGGGCCTCTTCAGAAATCTGGTTGTAGTCGTCCGTCATGTTCATCCTATGGGGTTGAGTCCTGGATTTCAGATAGATGATACGAACCTGGCGTTTCAACCTGTCTGTGTAGACCAGGGGCTGAGAATACTCTCCTACTTTCATTGCTTTTACCACATTGATCAGAGAGGTATCCATATCCTCATAATTGAAGAAGGTAGAACCATCCATGGGGGACATGAGCAAACCACCTGATTGCTTGGAGTTATCATCTTCGCTATACAAGGCAACTGCCTGCCCGAAACTGAATACCCCAGAAATGAGTCTGGAGCGAATGCTGTCGAGCTTAGATTTTGCATTGTTGATTTCCGCATCACTAACCTGGGGAGCCTTCAGGATATAACGTACCGTAGCGTCATCTCCGGAACGAGACTCCATTTTTATGATATCGTAACCATCCTTTGCTTTAATGACAGGAGAAACCTGGCCTTCTTTGAGGCGAAAAGCGGCGTTGAGGAAAATGGGATCAATGTTTTTATCCTGGCGGTTTAATTGTAATAATCCGCCCCTTCCTTTTGAGCCCGGATCATCAGAGTAGAGGTTGGCCAATAGTTCAAAAGAGCGCTTACCACTTTCTACGTCTGCTTTGTATCCATTGAGCTCATCCCTGATGTATTGGTCCAGATCCAGGTTACTTTGAGGCGTAATCACGATCTGTCCAACTTCCATCTGGCTTTCATAATAAGGAAGACTGTCTTTGGGAATCTTATCGTAGAAGTCTTTTACTTCTGTTGGGGTCACCGTTACATCAGAAACCACTTTTTTACGCATCTCCGACGCCATCAAATTCTCTTTGATGGAGATGCGGAAATCGTCTTTTATCTGGTAGATGGTCCTTTGGGCAATTTGCTCCAGCATTTCCTTAGAGCCAAACTGCTGGATAAAGCTCCTGATCCTAAGGTCCAGGTCATTTTCCACTTCATCATCTGAAACGGGAATAGAGTCTTTTTCCGCTTGCAATACCAGGGCTTTGGTTATGAGCTGATTTTGCAATTGGTAGCAGGGGTCAGCCATATCAGGGTGAGCATCCAGGAGGTTATTTCTCCTGGCTTCGTCAATCTCTGCGTCCAGATCAGATTTCAATATAATCTTATCGCCAACAATACCTACAATCTTATCTGCCACAACTCTTTGTGCGCAAGCAGAAGCATAAACGCCGCCAAACAGGCCGAGACACAAAACAATTTTCTTCATTCAGATGTGCTTAGAATCTGTTCAAATTTAAACATCAGGTAAGTACCTGTGCCTACGGATCTGAGGTTTAACAAGTTTTTGGGAAGAAGGGCAGTATTATCTGCCCTTTTCCTCCTTTATAATTTACGTTTAACTTCTTCTTCTTCGTATGCCTCAACGATGTCTCCAGGATTAATATTGGCGAAGTTTTTAATACTTAAGCCGCATTCCATACCTGCCTGCACTTCTTTGACGTCGTCTTTGAAGCGTTTGAGGGAGCCGAGCTCTCCGGAGTGCACCACAATACCATCCCGAACGACACGCACTCTGCTGTTGCGGAAGATCTTTCCATCCAATACCTGGCAACCGGCCACCGTGATCTTGTCGAATTTGTAGGTTTCCCGTACTTCGACGTTGGCGGTAACTTTCTCCTGGATTTTGGGTTCCAACATCCCTTCCATTGCGCTCTTCACTTCGTCAATAGCCGTATAGATGATAGAGTAAGTCTTGATCTGAACGCCTTCTTTCTCTGCCAGTTTTGAAGCCTGCATAGAAGGACGCACCTGGAACCCTACGATGATGGCGTCTGAAGCCGTAGCGAGCAATACGTCGCTTTCGGTAATCTGACCCACGCCTTTGAGTACGACCCTTACCACAATTTCTTCCGTAGAAAGCTTCTGGAGTGAGTCACTGAGTGCTTCAACAGAACCATCCACGTCACCTTTAATGATCAGGTTCAGTTCTTTAAAGTTACCCAGCGCCAAACGACGTCCGATTTCATCGAGGGTAATATGCTTCTTGGCTCTGAGCCCTTGTTCCCGGAGGATCTGGGCGCGGCGGGTAGCGATTTCTTTGGCTTCGGATTCATCCTCGTACACCTTGAATTTCTCACCTGCCTGAGGGGCGCCGTTTAATCCCAGCATTTGCACAGGAGCGGAAGGCCCTGCCGCCTCTGATCGTTGGTTTCGTTCGTTGAACATGGCTTTGACACGTCCATAGTGCTGACCAACCACGATGATGTCTCCTACCCTAAGGGTCCCGGTTTCAACCAGTACGTTGGTAACGTAGCCTCGACCTTTATCCAGGGAGGCTTCGATGATGGTACCAATGGCTTCCCTGTCAGGATTGGCTTTCAGTTCCAACAATTCCGCTTCCAGTAATATTTTTTCCAGCAGGAGGTCGATGTTCAATCCGGATTTAGCGGAGATTTCCTGGCTTTGGTATTTACCACCCCAGTCTTCCACCAGCAAGTTCATGCCGGCCAATTGTTCCTTAATCTTTTCCGGTTGGGCGCCTTCCTTATCAATTTTGTTGATGGCAAAAATCATGGGTACCCCTGCTGCCTGGGCGTGGCTGATCGCCTCCCTGGTTTGGGGCATCACTGCGTCATCGGCAGCTACCACAATAACGGCAATATCAGAACCTTTGGCACCGCGGGCACGCATGGCCGTAAAGGCTTCGTGACCAGGGGTATCCAGGAAGGTGATCTTCTTACCGCTGGCGGTAACCACTTCATAGGCACCGATGTGCTGGGTAATACCTCCGGCTTCACCGCTCACCACATTGGCATTACGGATATAGTCGAGTAAGGAAGTCTTACCATGGTCAACGTGACCCATGATGGTAACAATAGGTGCACGGGGCACTAATGATTCAGGATCATCTTCTTCCTCCTCGGTTTCAAACTCATCCTGTTCCTTCATGTCAATGAACTCTACCTCATATCCAAACTCTCCTGCCACGAGTTCTATTACTTCAGCATCCAGACGCTGGTTGATGCTTACCATGATACCCAGGCTCATACACTTGGAAATCACCTCGGCAAAGCTGACGTCCATCAGGTTGGCAAACTCAGCCACACTGATAAACTCAGTTACCTGTAGCTTGTTGTCCATGCCTTCGTCTCCGGCATTTTCAGCCATTTCATCCCTCTTCGCCTTACGGTACTTAGCTTTTAAGCTCTTTCCTCTACCAGAGGCTCCAGCCAGTTTAGACTGGGTTTCCCTGATTTTATCCTGGATCTCTTTAGCATTAATTTCTCTGGGTTCAGCAGGCTTGTATCCGCCTCCTGTTCCACGATTATCCCTGCGGTCAGGGCGTCCACCGCCTGGATGACCACCACGATTGCCGCCTCCGGGTCCACCATGACCTCCACCGGGTCCACGGTTAGGGGCACCGGGTCCACGGTTAGGACCACCAGGTCCGCCACCGGGTCCACGGCCTGGACCACCAGGTCCACCGCCGGGATGTCCCTGGCCGCCTCTATTTTGTCCACCACCCGGACCACCAAATCCACCACCGCCTTGACGGTTTTGGAAATTACCTGTACCGTCCTTGCCCATATATGGCGTACGGGGACGGTTAGGATCTCCACCACCACGGTTCTGGTTGTTATCCTGATGATGCGGAGCACCATGGCCTGGTTCTCCTTTCTTGTCAAGGGGAATGCGCTTACGCTTGCGCTTTTCTTCTTTAGGCTTAGGCCTCGTATCGCTGGTAACGGGAAGATCAATCTTCCCGAGAATTTTGGGACCTTCCAATCTATCTGCTCTAATATTGGTGATTACCACTTCCTGTTCTTTGTCCTGATCTCCATTGTCCTCCTGGGTATGGGGGGCTGCTTTTTCAGGAGCAGCCGTTGTTCCAGTCACAACGGGCGTTTCAGGTTGAGGGGCCTTTTCTTCCTGTTTGGCCTCTTTTTTAATTTCTTGTACTACTGCGGGCTCAGGTGCGGGGGCTGCTTTTGCCTGCACCGGTTCCGGCGCTTTATGCTCAACAATAGGGCGGGGCTGCGGTTTAGGCGTTTCGTCCTCTTGCTTCTTAGGCGGTTGATTTTGTTGGGGCCTGCGGGGGCGCGTACTGGCATCTATGGCGTCCAGATCGATTTTGGCAATCACTTTGGGGCCTTCGATCTCCGGCACATCTATCTTCATTACGTTTTCCTGACCACGGTCCTGGGCAACTGGCTCTTTTGGTAATGGAGATTCCACCGGAGCCTGAGGAGCCGGCTGTTCAGCAACCGGGGTCTTCGGGGCTGGTTGTTCAGCTACTGGCTGTGGTTGAGGCTGGGGAGTAGGTGCAGGAGCGGGTGTTGGCTTTTCTGCCACTGGAGCCTGAACGGGTGCTTGCACGGGCGCAGGAGCGGGTGTTGGCTTTTCTGCCACGGGGGCCTGTACTGGAGCCTGCACAGGTGCAGGGACTTCCACTGGGGGCTCTTCCGAATCCTTTCCGTCTTTAGATAAAGGGGACTTGAAGGCCTCTTTTTTCGCTGGGGCTTCTTCCTCTTCCTCTTTCTTTTTCTTCTTCAGGGGATCAACTAGTGAACCTTTCGGAATTTCAATCTGATCGCTTTTGGCTTTTGCCGCTTTATCCGTTTGGAAGCCTTGTTGAAGGGCATGATACATCTCTTCCGTTAGCTTTGAAGTTGGCTTCAAATCATCCCGGTTAAATCCCTTGCCAATCAAAAAGTCTACCAGCGTGTCCTTGCCGACATTAAACTCTTTGGCGGCAGCCATTAATCGCGGTGTTGTAGCTTCTGACATAAATGGTATCCACAGATCAGGCGACATAAACCCAAGCGTCAACCTGTCTTTTAGTTTTTTTTAACTGTTCAAAATTAGCGATCAAAAAGCAACAACCCTAAGAGTTTCACAGATTGTCCGAAATAAACCGCCAGATCAGCTATTCAGCTTCGAATTCTTCTTTCAATATGCGCCTTACGTCTTCTATAGTTTCCTTTTCCAGGTCAGTTCTCCTTTCCAGTTCAGAAATAGTCAGATCCAGCACACTCCTGGCAGTATCGCAACCGATGCGCTTGAACTCATCGATCACCCAAGGTTCAATTTCATCGGAAAACTCATCCAGATCAATATCAAATTCTTCAACTTCACCCTCATTATCCCTGTAGACATCAATATCCAAACTGGTCAATTCACAGGCCAATTTGATATTGACCCCTTTCCTGCCAATTGCCAGAGAAACCTGATCAGGTTTAAGGTACACATCTGCGTGCTTCCGCTCTGTATCCACGTCCATCGACGTGATTTTGGCTGGGGTTAATGAACGCTGAATCAACAAGTTGATGTTGTTGGTCCAGTTGATGACGTCTATATTTTCATTTTTCAACTCTCTTACAATACCGTGAATACGGCTACCTTTCATACCAACGCAAGCCCCAACCGGGTCGATGCGGTCGTCAAAGGATTCCACAGCCACCTTGGCTCTTTCACCCGGTTCACGAACGATTTTACGTATAGCAATCAGGCCATCGAAAATTTCAGGAACCTCAATTTCCAGCAATTTAGCCAGGAAACTGGAGTGGGTCCGGGAGAGGATAATAACAGGGGTATTGTTTTTCAATTCCACCTTTTTCACCACCGCACGGATATTTTCGCCTTTTTTGAAGTAATCAGAAGGGATTTGTTCGGATTTGGGCAGGATCAATTCATTCCCTTCTTCGTCCAACAATAATACCTCTTTCTTCCAAACCTGGTAAACTTCGCCCGTCACGATCTCTCCGACCCTATCGGAGTATTTCTTCACCAGGACGTTCTTTTTCAGGTCACCTATACGGCTGGCCAGGGTTTGTTTGGCTGCCAGGATTGCCCTTCTTCCGAAATCCAGGATGTCTACTTCCTCATATAATTCTTCTCCGACCTCAAAGTCCGGTTCAATCTTCGTTGCGTCGCTGTAGCCGATTTCAGCCAGGGGGTCATTCACCTGACCATCTTCCACAATCAGACGGCGACGAACAATTTCCAGGTCACCCTTCTCCGTATTGACAATCACGTCAAAATTATCGTCAGACCCGTACTTTTTACGGAGCAACGTTTTGAACACGTCTTCCAATACTTTCATGAGTGTTGGGCGGTCAATATTTTCGGCCTCCTTAAAATCCTGGAAGGACTCGATCAGGTTAATACTTGCCATAATGACTCCATTAAAACATTAAAACTTAATCTGAATTTTTGTTGATTTTATTGTGTTCAAAGGGACCACATGTTGTATGATCTCCTTTTTCTTTTGTTTGCCCTTCTCTTCTTCTATGGTCAAA
Organism: Beijerinckiaceae bacterium; assembly: GCA_903970475.1. Classification (GTDB taxonomy): domain Bacteria; phylum Bacteroidota; class Bacteroidia; order Chitinophagales; family Chitinophagaceae; genus Dinghuibacter. Next base: position 906 of record CAJCIQ010000064.1, on the reverse strand, counting down.
GCCTCTTCGTCTGCTTTCACCATTTTCCCTTCAATTTTCTGACCGTCTTTGGTCAGTACTTCCACATCTCTGCCAATATTTTTCTGAAACTGCCTTTGCAATTTTAAAGGTTCCTCCAGGCCAGGGGAAGAGACCTCCAGCGAAAAATCCCCATCAGGGAACAGATTGCTTTCTTCTAAAAGCTTATAGAGGGCACGATTGTAGGAGGCGACTTTCTGGATCGAAATTCCTGAATCCCCGTCCAAAAAGACCTTTACGTTGTTTGTGGGCTTAATCTTTACCTCCACCAAAAAATAGGTTGGATCTTCCGCAATTACCGTTTCAATCATCTTGGTAATTGCCTCCAGTTGCTGTTCATTGATCATATCCTAAGCATAGGGAGGATTACAAAAAAAGGAGAAGGGAACGACTTCGTTCCCTTCTGTTTGTATCCTACGCCTTTGCAAAGGTAGCATAATTTAATTGTAACCACCAAATGTTATCTCTCTGTGGGCGCTGTCCCAGTGCACCGTCCAGCGGCCTGGCCCCGTCATTATCCAGGCTTTGCCCAATTTTCGCCGTTTTAAATAAACATTAACGACTCGTTTCCCCTCCTGCCTTACCTTTGATTCATGGTTTATATATTATTAATCATTCTGGGCTACTTCCTATTCAGGTTTATCATGACCGTGGTTGTTCCCGTATTCCGGGCGACCAAGATGGTCCGCAGGGAATTTGCCAAAGCCCAGGAAAGTTTCCGGACTGGCAATGGCTATCCTGGTGATTCCCCGTCTGGTTTCTCCGGAGGTCCTGGTTTTGGTCCTCAGGTTTTCCCCAATGAAGCTCCGCATGGAAGAAAGAATCCTAACTGGGATAAGATGGGGGATTATATTGATTTTGAAGAAGTTAACTAGGCAGTCTTCTTCC
>CAJCIQ010000063.1 GCA_903970475.1 Beijerinckiaceae bacterium | reverse complement strand
CCAAGAGCCTACCTGCACTGGTAAAGGCGATGAGACTCCAGGAAAAGGCCAAACAAGTTGGGTTTGAATGGGACAATACCGAGCAGGTTAAGGAAAAGGTGGATGAGGAAATGGAGGAGCTAGCCGAAGCCATCCATAGTGGAGATCCCGCTAAGATCGAAGAGGAATGGGGGGATTTAGCGTTTTCCCTGGTAAATTATGCACGGTTTTTGAAGATAGATGCGGAGAACGCATTGGAGCAAACCAATAAAAAGTTCATTGGACGGTTTACCCGCATGGAAGCCCTGGCCGCAGAAAAAGGCGCCACCCTTGCAGAAATGACCTTGGCTGATATGGACCTGCTCTGGGAGCAGGCAAAAAGGGAGAGCCGTAACTAACATCCATGATTAAGGAAGGTACTTTCCGGCATTTTATTTACCAACAGGGCTATTTACTGATCATTTCAGCCTGGTTGTTTACGCTGTCTTTTGTCATCAGTAACTACTGGTCCTATACTTCCTCCTCGGGAGGGGTTACCCGTTCCCTACAATCCTATATCAATGAATATGAGCGGAGGGTAGATGATTTGATCCAGGACCGGACCTTGCTCTCCAAGTTTTATTCGGGAAATTACTCAGCAGAGGACCTGAACCGGATAAGCAACCCCAATTACTTCGTCTACCTCTATCCAACCTTCAACGCCAGTCCGAATCAACCCATATTCTGGAGTACCAATGCGGTCATGCCCGACAAGGAGATCCTCGGAGGCAGGTATGGAAGTAACTTCGCAAACCTTCCCAATGGGCGTTATGTGACCATTAAGAAGGAAGTCATTTTTATCGACGGGCATACGGCGCTGTTAATAGCCCTTATACCCGTCCAATGGAATTATTATCATTCTCCCCAGGAAAACACCTTTGTCAATCGTAAGGGGATAGAGCAGAATTATGACATCACCTTTAACCCGGGAGATTATCCGGTAACCAGCATAGACCATCAGGTCCTGTTCTATCTCCAGCGCAAGGCGGACAGCCTCAATCAATCCCATAGTTGGTGGACCGTTATTACCCGATTGGGTTGTATCCTGTTTTTTCTTTTCTTCATTCACACCCTGGCCCTGTGGATCGCACGCCGTTTCAGGTGGATTTGGGGCATTCTCTCTTTGACGGCCATCGTGGTATTTTTCCGCTGGTTGACTTATATACTGCCTATACCATTTGACATGCGGCAATTCGGGGTGTTTGACCCCGGTATATATAGCTCAGGCATCGTGCTGAGGTCCTTGGGGGACCTCCTGATCAATACCCTGCTTTATTTTTGGCTGGTAGTGTTTGCCCTGGACCATTTGTCATTTAGGGTAAATGAGCGCATCCTCCAGGACTATCGGCTGAGGTGGGCTGCCGCGGTCCTGGTAGCCCTGGCTATCCTGATCGTTACTTTACTGACGGGTAATATTGTCCGGTCTCTGGTGGCCGATTCTCAAATATCCTTCAGTGTCACCAACTTTTTCAGCATCCTTAATTTCTATAGCCTCTATGGATTTATCTGTTTTTGCGGGGTAGCCCTGGGGTACTTTTTTACCATTCAGATCCTGCATCGCTATTATGTGATCCTGACGGAGGAGAGAAAGGATATGCAGTTCCTGATCCTCACCGTATTGGGTTTGGTGTCTTTGAGTTTGCGCATGGTAGCGCATACGGCCATTTATGAGCTCATGCTCCTGGCTTGGCTGCTGCTGTTCCTGCTGTTGCTCGGCAATGCCAAGCGCCTGCATATGACCGAAAACCTGAGAGCGGGGAATATCATTTTCTGGTTGTTTTTTTTCTCGGCTTCCATAGCCATGCTCATCATCCGGGAAAACAGCTACAAAGAGGAAGAGCAACGCATCGGTTTTGCCATGCGCTTATCCAGGCAGGCTGACCCGTCTTCTTACCTTAATATTGCGCTTAACAACTTCAGTACCGCCTATTTCTACCAAAACTTTGGGCGGTTCCAGGATCAGGACGCTTCCCAGTTTTTCAAGGACAGTCTGATCTCTGAAAATTTTACCAACTATCCCAATAAATACGACACCCGATTTTACGTCTATGACGTTTTCGGCAAGCCCCTCAATAACCCGGACAGTACTTCCTATAATACCCTGGAGAATATTTACAATTTCCGCTCCAGCCCCACGGAAGAAAAGGACCTGTTTTACCACCGGGAGGCTTTTGATAAGTACTCATACATCATCAGAAGGGTAGTGGAAGACTCCAGTACCAGGAGCAGGTTGGGGTATGTGTTCATACTGGCTAAACCAAAGCAATTTGAAAGTGAAGCCTTCTACTCGGAGTTGTTGAGCAATGCAGCGGATGAGCCCTTCAACTCTACAGAGTACGCCTGGGCCATTTACGATAGCGGGGAGCTCATCAAAGCGCACAACGACTATCCTTTCTCCATACAACTTAACCCTAATGAATTTCCGATAACAGAAACGGAGACTCGCTGGCATGGGGGTAACCAGGAACTCTGGTACAAATCGGGTACGGGCAAGGTGGTCGTGGTGGTCCGGAAAACCAATTATTTTATTGAAGCGGTCACTTTATTTGCGTACCTGTTTTGCATATTCCTTGTCTTGAGCGGAACCATGCAACTGGCTGGTTTTTTGATCAGGGCTCGATTCCGGTGGAAAAACATAAAAGAACTCTGGCAGGTCAACATACGAACGCAGGTACATACCACCATTACTTTTATCAGCCTGTTTTCTTTCATCATCATTGGGATCAGTACCATTTTGTTTTTCCGTGACCGCTATGAACGCACCAATCAGGAGAAGCTGAGTAAGACCATCCTGATCATGGCCACGGAATTGCAGTCTGAATTAGGCGACCCCAACGCCTCTTATTCAGTCATGCAGATCACAGATTCTGCCTATAACCGCCACATGGAAAGCATTTTGGGGAAGGTGGCAGCCTCTCATGGCGTGACGGTCAACCTCTATGATCCTTCCGGGACTTTGCGCTACACCTCCCAGCCCTTTTATTATGCCAAAGGGCTGTTGAGCGAAAAAATGGACCCCACTGCCTATTATCAGTTGGTGGACAAACACCAGGTGCAGCGTATCCAGGAGGAGTCAATAGGTTCCAGGAACTTCATGAGTATATATATTCCCGTGAGGGATGAAAAAGGGCAGGCCTATGCCTACCTCAACATTCCTTATTTCGCTACCCAGGACGAACTCAACCTGGAAATCTCCAACTTCCTGGTTACGTTGATCAACCTGAATGCCTTCATATTCCTGGTTGCGGGGATGATTGCGCTACTGGTTACCAATCGAATCACGGACTCTTTCTCCATAATCGGGGAAAAGTTGAAGGACATCAAATTGGGTAAGGTCAACGAGGAAATTGTATGGAAAAGCAACAACGAGTTGGGAGAACTGGTGAACGAATACAATAAGATGGTCCGGCAACTGGAGCGCTCTGCGGACTTGTTGGCTAAAAGTGAACGGGAAGGGGCCTGGAGGGATATGGCCCGGCAGGTAGCCCATGAGATCAAGAACCCGTTGACGCCCATGAAGCTCAGTATTCAGTATCTGCAAAAAGCCATCAATAACAACCATCCCAACGCCAAAGCCCTTTCTGCTAACGTGGCCAAGACCCTGATTGAGCAAATAGACTACCTGGCCAATATCGCTACGGACTTCTCCAGCTTTGCCAATATCGCCAATCCCAAGAAGGAAAAAGTGGACCTGGTAGAAGTATTGGAATCCGTGGTGAAATTATTCAGCATGGATACCCGCGTGCGTCTGTTGTTTGAGAAAACGGTATCACCGGTTTATATCCTGGCGGATAAAACACATTTAAACCGCCTCATCACCAACCTGGTGCGCAATGCGATGGATGCGGTGCCTGACGGGGAAATAGGGTTGGTGCAGCTGCGCTATGTCGTTCAGGCTAACCATAGGCACGTAACGGTGATCGTACAGGATAACGGTACGGGTATACCGGAGGAGGTGAGGGACAAGATTTTTGTCCCCAACTTCACCACCAAATCTTCCGGTACGGGGTTGGGATTAGCCATGAGTAAGGGAATTACGGAGCAGATGGGCGCTTCTCTGTGGTTTGATACCCAATTGGGTGAGGGGACTACGTTTTATGTGCAGATACCCCTCCTGGAGGAGGACTAGATTCCTTTCAGCTTCCGGCGCTCTTGCAGCCAGGTTTCCAGTTCAGCGCGCGAAAAACTACTTAGGTTTTGTCCTGCGTGAACGCCCGCCTTCTGGGCGACCAGTACGCCAAAACGTATGTCTGCATAGCCTTCTACTGCGTGTGCGTCGGGATCTATAGCAGTCAGGACTCCTTTGTTGGTGGCATCCTGGAGCCAGCGCCAATCCATATCCAACCTTCTGGGATGGGCATTGAGTTCCATGACGACGTGTTCGGCGGCGCAGACGTCGAGTAGTTCCAGATGGTCCACCGGATAGCCTTTACGGCTCAAAAGTAACCTGCCGGTAGGATGCCCCAAAATCGTGGTAAAGGGGTTACGCAGGGCTGTCAGAAGCCTTTGCATGGCTTTTTCCTGGGGCATACGCAGGTTAGAGTGAACAGAAGCAATCACGAGGTCAAAAGTGGATAAAACGGCGTCACTGTAGTCCAAACGTCCATCATTGAGGATGTCGGACTCTATGCTCTTAAATATTTTAAAGGGGGCCAGTTGGGCATTTAGTTCTTCTACCTGCTCGTGCTGGGCCTTGATGCGCTCTTCACTCAGCCCATTGGCGTAAAAAGCACTCTTGGAGTGATCGCTGATCACCAGGTACTCCAATCCTTGTTCCTTAGCCGTTTTGGCCATTTTTTCCAGGGTATGGGCTCCATCGCTCCAATCGCTATGGGAATGGATGATGCCTTTGATGTCGGAGGGTTGGATGAGTGGATGGTTCAGCTTTTGGGTCACCGCAGCGGCCGATTCCCTTCTGGGCGCTATGATGAAAGGAATACCTGCTGCTTCGAAAATGGCTTCTTCTGTATTTGCTGGCGCTACTTCGCCGCCAGGCCAGGCTTCCAGGAACTCCGCCGACGCACTGGTACGGAAAAGCACCGATCCAAAGTTTGCTTCAGTCGCTTCGTGAAAAAGGAGCGGTAAGTTTTGGGAGGCGGAATCTTCCGGGCCTTTGAAGGTGAGGGTGGGGGTCACAGCGGTATGTGCGTCGGCGCTTTCTACTTGCCTCAGCCCTTCGCTGGTCAGGTACTGGCTCAGCGCTGCCGCTGGTACAGTTGTCACCCATTCCAGATGATCGATCGTTTCCATCTGCCTTCTGAAGGCTCCGGTCAAAGCCGTATGATGACTTGGGAATTGTTCATTAATGGTGTTGGTCAGGCCCAGGGCCAGTGGCTCTGCATCAGCGTAGAGGAATTTGTCCTGGTTCTTCAGGATGAACTCGATGTTTTCTTTGATATTGGCTTGGGTCTTTGCACCAAAGCCCTTATACATGGTCAGCCGGTTCTCATCGCAGGCGTAGAGCAACTCTCCCAGGGATTCCACACCCAGCTCTTTCCAAATGATGGCCACCTTCTTAGGGCCCAGGCCTTTGACTTGCATGATCTCCAGCACACCCGGCGGCGTTTTGTCCAGGATCTCCGTGAGCACCCGCATTTGTCCGGTTTCATTGAGCTCCAGGATCTTTTTCCCAATGGCATCTCCAATTCCTTTGATGCTAAACATGGTCTGGGAATCCATGTCCTCCAATGGCTCGTTCAAGCGCTCTATGTTGTAGGCGGCTATGCTGTAGGACTTTGCTTTGAAACTGTTCTCTCCATGAAGGTCTGTGAGTTTGGACAGGAGGGAAAATGCGTCTGCGATGGCCTGATTATCCATGGGTTAAAGATAAGAGATTCGGCGTTGCTGGAAATCCCTCCCGATGTCAGCCGAGGCACTTCGGGGGAGTCAGAGGGGGCGAAGCCCTCTCTGGTCATGAAGACATTTTTTTGACCTATCGTTATTTTCCGAAGGAAACGATAGGTCAAAAAAAAAGTCCTGCAAAAGCAGGACTTAATATTTTTGGCTTTCCTAAGCGCTTACAGAGCGGGAGGCATTGGAGAAGGAGCAGGAGCGGCTTTCTTAGCAGCAGCTTTCTTCTTCTTGGGGGCAGCTTTCTTAGCGGCTTTTTTAGGAGCAGCTTTCTTTGCAGCCTTTTTAGGAGCAGCTTTCTTAGCGGCTTTCTTTACAGCTTTTTTAGGAGCAGCTTTCTTAGCGGCTTTCTTTACAGCTTTCTTAGGGGCAGCTTTTTTAGCGGCTTTCTTTACGGCTTTTTTAGCGGCTTTCTTAGGAGCGGCCTTCTTTACGGCTTTTTTAGCAGCTGGTTTTTTAGCTACTTTTTTAATGGTTGCCATACGTTTTGAATTTAAATGGTTAGTAATTATGACTTAAAAATATAAAACATATTTTTTTTTGCCAAATAAAACTGCCAAAAATTCAAATGTATGGCTTTTGACACCTAAGCGTCTACTTCGGAAGGAGCGACAGAAACAATGGTTTTATTGCTCTTGCTCTTACGGAATTCTACCAAACCGTCCGTGAGTGCAAACAGGGTAAAGTCCCTGCCTACGCCTACATTCTTACCGGGATGGTAAACCGTTCCGCGCTGACGGATGATGATGTTACCTGCAATGGCTGCTTGACCACCGAAGATCTTTACACCAAGGCGTTTGCTTTGTGAGTCGCGACCGTTCTTTACGCTGCCTTCCCCTTTTTTGTGGGCCATATCTAATGGTTTTTAAAATGCTGGAATGTGAAGTGACGGCGCTGATTAAGCGATATCACTTATTTTGATTTGTGTGTAGTGCGTGCGATGACCGATTTTCTTGCGAAAACCTTTACGCCTTTTCATCTTAAAGGCGATCACCTTGTCACCTTGAATGTGACTGACGATTTCAGCTTTTACAGTGGCCTTTACAGCACCACCTACGCTCAGCGTACCGTCCTGGTCAACCAGCAGTACTTCTGCGAACTCAACTTTATCGCCCACTTTGCCATCCAATTGAGGTACGTACAGACTTTGGTCCTTTTGTACCTTGAATTGCTGGCCGGATATTTTTACAACTGCAAACATAACTGTCCAAAATTAGGACTGCAAAAGTAGGAGAAATCCGCGAATTACTAAACATTTACTCCTAAAAAAGTAAAGGAAAATAGTAAAAGGACTTTTTAAACCCCAAAAACGAGCACAAATGGGCCTAAATAGGGTGCCAAAATTATTTTTTTATGACCATCCAAGCCAATACAATGTTAAAATTAAGGGGTAGGACAAAAATCCTCTTTTTAATGTAGGTTTGCGCCTGTTAGGAAGTGAACCTTACTTGAGATGAAGATCAAATCATTACTGGCGAAGCCTTTTGCCAATATTATATATACCCGTGTACGCCGTGACATTCAATCCGCTGTAAGTGACCAAAAGGAAATACTACAGTCGTTATTAAAGGTTGGATCCAATACGCAGTTCGGTAAGGATCATGGACTTGCCTCTGTCAAAACCTATGACGAATATCGTCAGGCGGTTCCGATCAGAGACTATGAACAATTCAAACCCTATATTGAACAAGTTAAACAAGGCAAACATAATATTCTCTGGAAAGGCCTTCCCATCTACTTTGCTAAAACCTCTGGCACAACCAGCGGGGTAAAGTATATTCCTATTTCAAAGGAGTCCATTGATAACCATATTAACACGGCCCGCAATGCCCTCTTATGTTATATAGCGGAGACCGGTAATAACCGTTTCACCGATGGGAAGATGATCTTCCTGTCGGGTTCTCCGGAGCTGGAGCGTATTGGAGGCGTACCTACCGGCAGGTTAAGTGGTATTGTCAATCACCATATCCCTAAATATCTAAGGACCAATCAATTGCCATCCTATGAAACCAATTGCATCGAGGATTGGGAAACCAAACTGGATGCCATAGTAGGAGAAACGATGGGCCAGGACATGCGACTGATCAGCGGTATACCACCTTGGGTACAGATGTATTTTGATCGCCTGACCGAACTCAGTGGCAAAAAGATTAAGGACTTATTTCCCCAGTTCAGTGTGTTGGTGCACGGAGGTGTGAACTTTGAGCCCTATAAGGCAAAGCTGTTTGATTCTATCGGAAAGCCTATAGATACCATTGAAACCTTCCCTGCTTCAGAGGGTTTCATTGCCTTTCAGGACTCCCAGCAACAGGAGGGTTTGCTCCTCAATACCAACTCCGGCATCTTTTTTGAGTTCATTCCGGCCTCGGAGATACACTTGCCCAATCCGCGCAGACTCAGTCTGGATCAGGTACAGAAAGGTGAGAACTATGCCTTGATCATCAACAACAATGCAGGACTATGGGGATATGCTATAGGAGATATGGTGCGTTTTGTTTCCACCGATCCCTATAGACTGGTGGTCACGGGAAGAACAAAACATTTTATCAGTGCCTTCGGAGAGCATGTTATTGGTGAAGAAGTGGAGTTCAGTCTGCTCAAAGCGGCTGAAGAATCGGGAGTCAGGATCATAGAATTTACAGTTGCCCCTCATATTAGCCAGGATAATGGAAGATCCTTCCATCAGTGGTTTGTAGAGTTTGAAGAAGCCCCGTCAGATTTAACCTCCTTCATCGCCAAAGTGGACAATAACCTCCGTGGGAAAAACATCTATTACGATGACCTCATCACCGGTAATATTTTGAAACCCTTGCAGATACTACCACTTCGCAAAAACGCGTTTATCGATTATATGAAATCGGTTGGTAAACTGGGAGGACAGAATAAAGTGCCCCGGCTCAGTAATGACCGGAGCATTGCAGATGCCTTACAGTCCTATATAATCCCATCCTATACATGACAACTACAAAGAAACGTATCGCCATATTTGGTTCAACGGGATCTGTGGGTACCCAGACTTTACAAGTGATTGCGGCCCACCCGGACCTGTTTGAAGTAGAGGTGCTTACCGCACAAACCAACGACGAATTGCTCGTGGAGCAGGCTTTGAAATTTAAGCCCAACGTAGTCGTCATTGGAGATGCGGGTAAATACCAGAAGGTGAAAGGGGCCCTGGCTTCTACTGAGGTAAAAGTCTTTTGTGGGGAAAAAGCCCTGGAAGAAGTTGCCGCATTCGACACCTACGACCTGATGCTGGCCGCCATTGTTGGCTTCGCCGGTTTAAAGCCCGTTCTGGAAGCGATTAAAAATGGCAAAGCTATTGCCCTGGCCAATAAGGAGACCTTGGTAGTAGCCGGGGATATCGTCATGAAAAAAGCCCTGGAAAACCGGGTGCCCATCATCCCTGTGGATTCGGAACATTCTGCCATTTTCCAATGCCTGGTGGGAGAAACCAGGAACAAGGTGGAAAAGGTGATCCTTACGGCTTCAGGCGGTCCCTTCCTGGGCAAAAAGCCCAATTACCTGGTCAATGTGAAAAGGGATCATGCCCTACAGCATCCCAATTGGAACATGGGCGCCAAGATCAGCGTCGATTCTGCCACCCTGATGAATAAGGGGCTGGAAATGATAGAGGCGCGTTGGTTATTTAACCTGGCTCCCGCCCAGATCCAGGCGGTGGTTCATCCGCAAAGCATCATCCATTCCATGGTTCAGTTCGAGGATGGGAGCATAAAAGCCCAAATGGGTTTGCCCGACATGAAGCTGCCCATTCAATATGCTTTGGGTTTTCCCCATCGGATTCCAAACGATTATCCACGCTTTGATTTTAAAAAGATCAGCAGCCTCACTTTTGAGGAGCCCGATCTGAAAACCTTCAGGAGCTTGGCTTTGGCAATGGATGCGCTTCATAAGGGCGGTAACCTGCCCTGTATCATGAATGCGGCCAATGAAATCGCCGTATGGGCTTTCTTGCGCAACCGGATTGGGTTCCTGGATATGACCGATGTGATCGAAAAGACCGCAGATAAGCTCCCCTATATCGCTCAACCAACACTGGAAGAATACCTGGAAAGTGATGGGGAAGCCCGTAACTATGCCGCTAGTCTGATAAAATTGTAACTTAGAAGTATGACCGTATTACTCGCCAATATAGAGGCGCCTCTGATCCAAGCTGCACAACTCGTATTCGCATTATCTCTTTTGATTCTACTCCATGAAATGGGGCACTTTCTGCCGGCCAAATGGTTCAAGTGCCGCGTGGAAAAGTTTATGCTGTTCTTTGATGCTGGTTTTGCCCTCTTCAAAAAGAAGATAGGGGAGACCGTATATGGGCTAGGCTGGCTTCCCCTGGGAGGGTATGTGAAGATTGCCGGCATGATTGACGAGAGCATGGATAAGGACGCCATGAAACAACCTCCCCAACCGGATGAGTTCAGGAGCAAACCAGCCTGGCAGAGACTCATCATTATGATCGGAGGGGTGACCATGAATTTCCTGTTAGCCTTCTTCCTGTTTGCGGTGATCCTCCAGGTATGGGGTGAAACCTACCTACCGCCCCAAAACGCCATCTATGGATTGACGGTGGATACCCTGGGCCGTAAGGTTGGCCTTCAGGATGGAGACATCATTATGTCCCTGGACGGAAAGCCAGTCAAAGACGAAGACAAAGTTGTACTGAGTATATATACCCATGATGTCAAGGACATGGAAGTATTCCGCAATGGACAGACCATACACCTGCCCATTCCGGGGACCTTCATAGGAGAGTTGGCGCATAACCACCTGGACGGTTTTGCCAATGTCGCCTGGCCTACCATCGTAGACAGCGTTTCCCCCACCGCCCATATAGTGGAAGGTACGCTGCTTAAAGGGGACAAGGTGATTTCCTTTAACGGAATTCCAACCCCGAGTTTTGAGTCCCTGACCCTGACCAGGGTAAAGCATAAAAATGAAACTGTAGACCTTGGATTGATCAGAGGGGTGGACACCTTACATATTAAAGCCCACCTGGATTCTACGGGGACTGTTGGATTCCTTCCCCAGCGTCCGGATAAGTTCCTGACCTATGTGACCAAGAAGTATGACTTCTTTTCCTCCTTCCCCGCCGGTGTAAGGAAAAGCATAGAAGTCATGAACGATTACCTGGCCCAGCTCAAACTACTGTTCACCAATAAACACGTAAAATCGCAGGATACCGTAGGCTCCGTCATCACGATAGCCAGGGCCTTCCAACCCCATTGGGATTGGGAAAGCTTGTGGAAACTAACCGCCTTCCTCAGTGTCATCCTGGGATTCATGAACATATTGCCCATCCCTGCCTTGGATGGAGGACATATTTTATTCCTCCTGGTAGAAATGATTTCCGGCCGCAAACCATCGGACAAGTTCATGGAGTATGCCCAGATATTTGGTATGATCCTGCTCGTAGGCCTGATGGCCTATGCCTTGGGGCTGGATGTGTTCCGGGCGTTTAAACATTAATTTACCCGGGCTGCACCTTCCGGGTCGCTTGCGGGCTCGGCCTTCGGTCTCCTTGGGTGGCCGCACCTACATCTCAATGCCGATCTGCTTCATCAGCAGTTCGGCATTTTTTGTGGTGCAAACCCCGTTTTTCAACCTGTAGTCAAAGCTCAGTTCATCCCCGATGAATTGGACATCGAAATAATAATTACGGATATGCCCAGGTAAGACCTCTTCCATTTGGGCTAGTTCCAGGTCATGGGTGGCTATAATGCCTACCGCCTTATCCCGGATCAGTTGTTTCACTAAAGCCTTGGAGCCAGCCAGCCTATCCCTGGAATTGGTGCCCCGCAGGATCTCATCCAGCAGGATGAACACCCGCTCCCCATTTTTAACCTTTTGAATGATACTGCGCAGGTTCTTTAATTCCGCATAGAAAGTAGAAGTGCTGTCTTCCAGGTTATCCGCAATGCGCATGCTGCTTACGATTGCCGCTACAGCGGTTTTACAGTTTCGCGCACATACTGGTCCTCCGGCCATGGCCAGGACTATATTGATGCCTACCGTGCGGAGGAAAGTGCTTTTGCCTGCCATATTAGAACCCGTGATCAACTCCAATTGACCGGTGCCCCTGGTGGCAAAATCATTGCAAACCCGTTTTGCTTCAGGGATCAGCGGATGCCCCAGCTCTTTAGCTTCGAAGACAAAATAGTCCTCGCTAATTTCAGGGAAAACCCATTCCGGTTTGTTGAAATAGATCAGCGCCAGGGACCCTAAGGCTTCCATATTCGCTAAGGTATACACCCATTGATCTACTCCCGTTCTGTTGCGCTCTTTCCATTGGTTCAGCCCCTTCATTTGTTGCAGGTCCCATAGGGTAAAGGCATTGAGGGGGATAAAAACAAATACATTCAATCTATAATCGAAACGGGATAAAAGCCGGTCCAGCGCTTTTATTTGTTCAGAAGCTTTTACAGGTTCGCTTATGGCCTTCTTGAGTTGTTGATTCAGCGGCGCTTTCAGGTCCTGCTTTTCGATGAGTATTAAGCTTTCTGCGAGGGATGACACTTCCGCCACCATGCCGGAAAGCACTTTATAGTGTTGACCTACTCTGGAACTGAAAGCACTTGAAATAACGATGAAACCCAAAAAACACAGGCCAAATTCACTACCCGTCATCAGCCCCGCGATATAACTTATTAATACACCTAACGTAAGGATAGGATAGGCCCAACGTACGAAGGACCAATAGCTTTGTTTAAAAGGAATATCCGGATCCTGTAGCCAACGATCGATATTCCGTAAGGTTTTGAATTGAAGTCTTTGCTCCTGACCGATGGCCATCAAGTCGAAAAGGAAACCGGGTTTTTGGGCCAATTCTTTGACCGCTTCCTGTCTTTGAATGATGGTTGTCCGGTCAGTGGGTTTTAAAAGCCACCCTGCGGTCACATCCCTGCCTGGTTCAGACTGCGCCCTGTTCACCATTGCATATAAGGAACCCTTTCCGAAGATGTCCAGGTCATAGGCATAAGGGTGGACGACAGGTCCACTTTGGGTACCTGGTTGGCCGAGGGCGCCTTGCTGGGCGGGTACGCCTTGCTGGGCGGGTGACGCCCCCTCATTTCCCGGGATCGGTTTCCCATCTTCCAAAAACGCTCTTTCTTCACCGATGAGTTTTTTTAATCCCTGAAGCCGCTTCATCCTGGCTCCATTGTTCACGTCCAAAATTACGGCCCGGCCAAAAGCCGCCAAGGTCAAGACCATAGGCAGTAACCATATAAGTTCCTGACGGTTAATCGCCATAAAGAGGAAAAACAAGGTAATAAGGATAGTACCACCCCTAAGCCAGGCCAGCAAATTCCGTCTTTTTTTTGCCGCCTCCAGGTCAGTGGAAATGGTAGCATCCTTCTGTATATAGTATTTCACCGCAGGGGATATCGCAATCATGGCAATGAAGGTAAGTTGAAAATCAGTATCTTTGCCGTCCGGCTGTCCCGAACGATGGCGTTTTAGCGCCATCGTTCATCGGACCCACGACCATGGGGATGACAGGTTTTGACAGCACTTGGTCTTTGTCTGTAAGCATGCCGTGCGTTGAGTAATTAGCACGATAATCTGAATACTCAAACACTAATTGGCGAATCTACTTACGCCATGGCTGCCTAAGCTATACGCTTAGCTTCCATTATATCCGCAGACAGTGGCTGCCCGTTGCCATAGCTGCCGATGAATCAACCAAATGACGGGATAGGCTTTGTGTTTCCGCGGCACAGGGTCAAAACAAAAGCGGATAAGGAAGGGATTGGTTTGTTACTCCCCGGTCAATTCCCGACAATTAATTGAGTAAATAAGCATGTAGAAAGCTTATGGAGAGAGTGTTTGGACCCGAGTTCGATTCTCGGCATCTCCACAAGATTTTAGGCCCTGCAAATCAATGGTTTGCGGGGCTTTTTTGAGTTGCGCATATTCCTTTTTTCGCTTTTATTTGTAGGATTATTTAATATGGTAACCGGAACTTATGGACAACGTTCAAGGTACTCTGGTCTTCTTCTTGAAGTTAATAATTGCCAAGGCAATCAATGCCAAATCAGCTATGATCCTCAATGGTAGAGTTCTTGGCTCTGCATCAGCAATTCCAAAGGTCAGTACCAAAATGAATGGTATCATAATCATCATGCCTCGCAAAAAGATTAATGAATAAAAGACGATGGATATCCATCTAAGTATTGAATAAAATTTCATGAATGAGTATTATCGTAACGTGGGGTTTGACTGGTTTTTGGTGAAAATTGTATTCCTACCATAATGCCTTTAATTCTTCGATCATCATTGTGAGGGGAAGCGCAGTTACTTCTTTGGATATCCTAAATCGCTCCGCTCCCGAGTAGACAAAGTATCGGTGAGTGGCCTTAACATCTTCGCAGCCAATTAGAAAGCCTTTGCTTAAGGAAGGAGATAATGATCGCTTAATCTCTATGGCGATAATCTTTTTATTTCCGGCTTCAATTACTAAATCAATTTCTGCCCCGGCAGACGTCCTGTAAAAATAGGGAGATGCCCATGACGGAAGATTTGCCAACAAGTTTTCAATGACGAATCCTTCCCAACTGCCGCCTACCGCCGGGTGACCCAATAAATCGTCATAGTCTTTTATTTTTAGAAGCGTATGGGTAAGGCCACTATCACGAATATATACTTTGGGTGCCCGAACGAGCCTTTTTCCAATGTTTGAGGCCCAGGGTTGGAGCTTACGAACTAAAAACAGATCTTCCAATAGATCAAGGTAACGGCCTACCGCTGGTACACTAACACCTAATCCCCCAGCCAGTCGACTGACGTTTAGAAGCCCGCCCTGGATATGGGCCAGCATTGTCCAAAGCTGACGCAGCGTAGAGGCGGGGATACGAGACCCAAATTGTGGTACATCTCTTTCCAGATAAGTGCTGATAAATACTTGTCTCCAATTGAAACTGGTATTATTATCGGAAGAGAGAAAACTATTAGGAAAGCCTCCTCTAAGCCATAAATCATCGAAGCTGCTTGCAGCTATTTCCGTCGGCTTCAATCCTGAAAGGGTAACATATGAAATTCTTCCCGCCAGACTTTCCGAAGACTGTTGAAGGAGGTCAAGAGAAGCAGATCCCAAAATTAAGAATTGACCTACTCCATGACCTGCACGCCTGCGTCGATCAATCACTCCCCGGAGGGTGGCAAAAATCTCCGGGCTTCTCTGTACCTCATCTAAAATAATGGGACGATCCTTATACTCTTCAAAATAAAATTCCGGTTCTTTTATTTTATCAAGGTCAGTTGGCGATTCCAGGTCTAAATAGATGGGCTCAGGGCTAATCGCTTGCGCAATTTGAAGCGCTAAAGTGGTCTTGCCGATTTGCCGGGGACCCAAAATGCCAACAGCGGGAAATTGCTGCATGGCTTCAGTGATGCTTCTTTGTATCGCTCTCTGAATCATACCTTGCAAATATAACGGTAGTCGTTAGATTTGCAAGGTTTATGAATTTTTTTTATAATAAATTGATAATTATATGATTAGAGGGCTCATTTAGAGAATTTCACCTCTCAGATAAAGAAATTATGCTGCTTTTAACCTGTTCAGGAAGGTGAGGAGACTTATAAGGTGTTCGATAGAACGCTCGTCACCTCCACAAGAAATTAAGCCCCGCAAATTAATGATTTGCGGGGCTTTTTTGCTGATAGCTAGTGAGAAAATCGAACTCCATTAATCGCGAGCGCGACTTATTTTTCAGTAAAGTAATTGGCCATTTCCTCGGCCTGTTTCAATACAGTGTCTATGGCAGCAGGTTGTTGATCAGGAGGATAGCCGTATTTATTGAGGGTCCGTTTGACCAGTACCATCAGCCTGGCGCGGGCACTTTCCCGGATAGTCCAGTCGATAGTAGCATTTGCCCTGACTTTGTCGGCAATCTCCCTGGCAATCATCTTTAGTTTTTCATCGCCTAGTTCGAGGACGGCACTTTCATTTACTTCCAGGGCATCATAAAATGCGAGCTCGTCTTTTGCCAGGCCGACATGTTCACCACGGAGGTCAGCAGCGTTGACTTCCTTGGCTATACGGATCAATTCCTGGATGATTTCGCTGGTGGTGAGCAGGTTATTTTGATAACGACGAATGGCGCCTTCTAACATCTCAAGTAACTTCCGCCTGCTTACCAGGTTGGTCGACTGCCGTGTTTTGATCTCGTCATTCAACAGTTTCTTGAGCAGCTCTATCGCGAGGTTCTTGTGTGTCATGCCCTTCACGTCATCGAGGAACTGATCGGACAAGATGCCCAGGCCGGAGATTTCCGGTTTTTTCAGTCCTGCAGCGTCAAAAATGTCGATGACCTGATCGGAGCTTAAGGCTGCATCCACCAATTGTTTGATAGCCGTCTCGTTTCCTACAGCTTGGCTATCAATACAGTCGGCTTCGAATTTAATGAGCCTAGCTTTCACCGCCTGGAAGAAGGCCAGATCGTCCCGGATCTGTAGGGCTTTCTCGTGGGGTACGGAAAGCGCGAAGGCTTGGCTCAGCAAACTGACTTCGCGGACAAACCGGGCCTTACCGTCCTGCAAGCCCAGGACATGTTCTTCGGCTTGTAAGACGATGGACAATTTTTCGCCGGGGGGAACGGAAAAATATCTCCTGTAGTTGAATATAAAGCTATTGACGTAGTAGGCCATTGGCTCTTCAACCAGGATGGCGTCCTGTGTCCTGGCTTCTTCATTAAAGAACTGCTGTACGACTTCATATTTCTCCATCATCAACTCGACGGCCTTGCCCACGGTTTCGGTAGGTGTTCCCCTACCGCCTGCGTCGGCGTAAAAAGAAAGCGCTTTCTTTAGGTCCGTCGCGATGCCCAGATAGTCGACCACCAATCCCCCGGGTTTGTCTTTGAATACCCGGTTGACTCTTGCGATGGCTTGCATCAGATTGTGGCCACGCATCGGTTTGTCGATATAAAGCGTATGTAAAGCGGGTGCGTCGAACCCAGTGAGCCACATATCGCGGACAATGACCAGTTTCAATGGATCGTCGGGGTCTTTCATCCGTTCTGCCAAATCGTGTCGTTGTTGTTTGGTGGTTTTGAACTGAGAGATGGTCGGGCCATCATCGCTGGAGGTGGTCATGACGACTTTTATAGCGCCCTTTTTCAAATCTTCGTCTTGCCATTCGGGGCGGAGGGCGACAATTTCATTATACAGGTCACCGGCGATCCTTCTACTCATGGCAACGATCATACCTTTCCCTTCGAATGCTTCCTGGCGCTGCTCGAAATGAGTGACGATGTCCCGGGCGAGGGTTTTCAGCCGTTTTGTGTTGCCGACGATGGCTTCGAGACGGGTCCATTTGGATCGTTCTTTATCGGGTCTTACTACTTCCTCTTCCTCTTCGAGGTCAGCGTCGAATTCCTCGATGAGCTTTTTGCCATCTTCGTCGAGATTTACCTTAGCAAGGCGGCTTTCATAATAGATCTTGACAGTCGCGCCATCTTCCACTGCCTGAGCGATATCATAGATATCTACGTATTGGCCAAAGACCTGCGGTGTATTGATATCGGTGCTTTCGATCGGCGTCCCTGTAAACCCGATATAAGTAGCGTTGGGAAGGGCGTCGCGCATGTACTTGGCAAAACCGTAAGCGATGCGTTCGCCGATCTTCTCTCGTGTGTCTTTGTCCCTGATGACCTTAACGGACGCCTCGAATCCATATTGGGTCCGGTGGGCCTCATCCGCGATGACGACGATGTTATTTCGGGTGGATAGGAGGTCGTATACCGGCTTATTGTCTGCGGGGAGGAATTTTTGGATGGTGGTAAATACGATGCCCCCGCTGGATACAGCAAGCAAGGTTTTCAGGTTGTCCCGGCTATCGGCCTGAACGGGCGCCTGCCGCAACAATTGTATCGATCCGGCGAAGGTATCGAACAACTGATCGTCCAGGTCGTTGCGGTCCGTCAGCAGGACGATGGTGGGATTTTCCATGGCCGATGAAGTGATGAGCTTGCCGGCGTAGAAGACCATACTCAGACTTTTCCCGGAGCCTTGGGTATGCCAGACCACGCCGCCTTTTTTGTCACCCTTTTTCCCGGATGCGGCGATGGTGGAAGCTACGGCTTTGTTGACTGCGTAATATTGGTGATAGGCAGCCAGTTTCTTGACGGTCTCTATTTGAATGATGCCGTTGGTGTCTGGTTTACTCGCCTTTTCAAAGACGATGAAATTGCGAAGCAGATCCAAGAAAACCGTGGGAACCAACATGCCTTTCAGTAGCGTCTCGAGCTGGGGCCTGAATCGCGAGGCTTCTTTTTTGCCATCGGCTGTTTTCCAAGGCATAAAGCGGCTGAATCCCGCCGAGATGGTTCCGGCCCGGCCTTGGTTTCCATCGGAGATAATGCAGAAGGCGTTATAGGTATAGAGGCTTGGAATAGCGCTCTTATAGGTTTGTAGTTGGTCGAAGGCTTTTTGGAGGGTTGCAGTTTCGCTGGAAGCGTTTTTTAGTTCGATGTCGACAAGCGGCAGGCCATTGACGAAAAGGATGATGTCCGGCCTTTTGTTTTGGCCCTTCTCGACGATAGTATATTGGCTGACGGCGAGGAATTCGTTGTTGAGAGTGTCGTTGAAATCGATGAGTGCGATTTCATGGCTTCTTTCAAAGCCGTCGTGCTGGTAGGGTACTTTGATCTTTTCCACCAGCATTTGGTGGAAGGTTTCGTTCCTGGCGAGAAGATCGGGGTTGTAGATGTTCACCGCTTTTTGGGCGGCCTGTTCCCGGGCTGCGGAAGGGATGCTGGGGTTCAAAATATCGATCGCTTTCCGAAGCCTGTTTACCAGCACCACTTGCTCGAAGCTTTCCCTTTCTTCGTGTTCGCCGCCCGGGGCAATGGTCACGCCATGGACGTGTTCCCAGCCGAGGCTGCGGAGGGTCTCGATGGCTAGAGATTCGATATGGGATTCAGTGGTGAGAGGCATTTGTTATGGCATTTTTACACGAGCTTCGCCGGAGAGAAGTTTGGGGAGGAGGGTGTCACGAAGGTCCGCGAGGGAACGAATTTGACTAATATTGGATTTTATTTTTTTGATTTGGCTGCTCATTACTTTTTCAAAATCTTCGATTTTTTGAGTACTGGGCTTCGGAATCTGATAGTTAGCTAGGATTTCCCAATTAGTTCTTGGCATTCTTGTCCCCCCCGATGCCAAGTCTGAATAATCGACCAATTCTTTGCTGAAAAACCATAGTAGGCAAAATGAAAACCATTCTTTCTTCTTAGGTCGAATGACCAAGATGTCTGTTGAACAAACTCCGTCAATTGGTGCAAAAACGACCTTATGAAAATACGATCGAAGCTTTCCAAATAGAATATCATTCTCTTTGAAAACTAACTTATCGCTTTCTAAATTGGCGGTGCTGCCCCAGTTTGAAAGTGTAATTGTTTTCTTTGGAATATGTTCAAGGCCGACATAATGATCAAATATATTCAGGTTTCTTTTCTTAACATGTTCCTTTACATTGTATACATAGTCTCCCAGACTCACAAATTCATCTGATGTTTCCTCCGCAAACCATTGCCTAAACAACGTCTGGGCTATGGATTCCAAGGTTTTATTTTGGCGATGGAGGAGGTCGATTTTTTCGTCGAGTGAATTTAAGGTATGAGCAATGGCTTGTTGTTCTTTAAAAGGAGGTAAAAGCAGGATTAAATTGTCAAAACAGTCTCGTGGCACCCGTTGTCTGCCAGAAGTCCCTACAAAATTGTTTTCCGCAAATTCTCTTACCTCTTTCCATCTGGCTAAGTAATAGATGAAATCC
>CAJCIQ010000062.1 GCA_903970475.1 Beijerinckiaceae bacterium | reverse complement strand
ATCTGGTAGGAGTATTCGTGAATACCCGTTTTCAAACCAACATATGCAATTTCAAAAGCCCGGCGATTGCTCATCGGTTGTTTTTAAAGAGTTTGCAAAGGTAGGGAAAAGCAAGCTAACCGCCGAATATTTTTGGCATATTGGCTATAGATTGCAAATCATTATAAAGGTAGGATTTATTTACTGCCTTTATTAAGATGTGGTTATAAAAATCTACCCGAAGCCCTGATGGGGACCAACGGAACTTCCTTATTTTTAACAACCTATGGTTAAATATCGTCGGCTTTTCATCCTTTTGGCCATCTACCTGGTTTTGACGGTAATCAGCAATTTTCCTTATTTCCTGGAGCGTTACTACAGCACAGGGGTCTATCCTTATTATGCTCGGTTTCAGCGCTTTTTGCTGGGTTGGGTGCCCTTTAGCCTGGGGGACGTATTGTATGTGATTGCGCTCATTTGGCTAGTATATGGCCTGATTGTCCTTATCCGGAGGTTGATTCGAAGGGAATGGAAAGTAAGCCAATGGCTGGGGTGGGGAAGGCGATTTTTGGAAGGAGTGCTAATTATTATGATCGTCTTCAGTGCTTCCTGGGGACTGAATTATAACCGGCTGGGTATTGCATACCAGCTTAAACTGGAGCCTGGGCTTTATTCCACAGACACATTGGAGCAACTGGTCGACTCCTTATTAATCCGAGTCAATGAGAGCCGTAGGGCGCTTCCGGACCATCCGGATAAACGCACACATACCCAAATGGCTCAAGGGGCATTTGAGGGGTATCAACAAATGGAAAAGGATACTTTGTTCCCCTTTATCCACTATCACGGATTGTCTGTGAAAAGCTCCATGTTTGGGGTCCTGGACAACTATATGGGATTTTTGGGTTATTACAATCCCTTTACAGGAGAAGCACAGGTGGATCAGGAAGTACCTGTTTTTACCCTGCCCTATACCACCTGCCATGAAATGGCGCACCAGTTGGGGTACGCCTCCGAAAGCGAGGCCAACTTTGTGGGCTACCTGGCCGCCGTACATTGTCCCGATCCCCGGTACCGTTACTCCGCTTACTTTGATTTGTTCAGCTATGCCGTCAGGGAGTTGTATGTCAGGGACTCAGGAGCAGCCAAGCGCTATTCGCATAGCCTGGATACCCTGGTTAAACAGGATTACAGGGAATACCGGAAATACATGCTGGCCTATAGGAATCCCTTGGAACCCATACTGGGCCGTATGTACGACTCTTACCTGAAGGCTAACCGTCAGCCAAAGGGCATCATGAGTTACAACGAAGTAACGGGGTGGCTTATCGCTTACGAGCGGAGGTATAGGCGGCTCTAGGGCTCGCTGGCGCTTAGGTGAGCGCTGGAGGACTTCCCGGTGGCACCTATAGGCCTGCCCAGCGTTCGTTAGAACTTGTTTTTCCACATCATAGATTCCACGGGCTTATCTCCCTGACCACTATACTTGGCGCTGCCTTTGTGATCATAGCGGACATTTACCTCTCCATCGACAGGGAAGTAAATCAATTGGCCAATGGGCATCCCAGGGTATATGCGCACGGGTTGTTTGACGGAGATCTCCAGTGTCCAATTGCCCTTGAAGCCTACGTCCCCTTTTCCTGCCGTCGCGTGGATATCGATACCTAAACGGCCAGTGGAGGATTTCCCCTCTAAAAAGGGTACATGGGCATGTGTTTCTGTATACTCCAGGGTTACACCCAGATAAAATACGGCTGGAAGGAGGGTAAAGCCTTCAGCGGGGATTTCAAAATAGGTAATGGTATTGTGTTGCTTTGCATCCAGGATTTCCTGATCATACTTAGCCAGCCATTTTCCCAGGTGCACATCGTAAGAATTGCTCCCCAGGCATTCTGGTTCGTAGGGAACAATCCGGATGGTACCTTTTTCCATTTCTTCCAGGATGCGCTTGTCAGACAGTATCATTGACGTAAATTGAATTTGATTTGATTATTCGGGTGCGAAGTTCGAGCTTCGAATATCGTATTTCAGTTCTAGGATGGGGCTTTTTTTTCAACAAGATATCAACGAGTACACGAAACTGGCCGTTTGGCAAATAGCGGAGGAACCAGAATTTTTTCTGGGTTCTGTACCCCCTCAACGGGAAATTTCGCATCCTCATAAGCGGCTGCAACACTTGGCTGGCCGCTATTTGCTTCGATTCCTGTTTCCTGAATTCCCTTATAAGGATATCCTGATTGCAGATACACGCAAGCCTTATATTCCAGGGGAATCCTTTCATTTTTCCATTTCCCATTGCGGGGGTTTTGCAGCGGCTATCGTGAGCCGTTATAACCGGGTGGGTATAGATATAGAAGGGTTTACACCCAAAGTGGCTAATATCATACATAAGTTCCTGAGTCCCAGGGAGCAGGCCTTTTTGGACCCCGAACATCCTTTGCGCCATGCAATTGTGTGTTGGGCAGCAAAAGAGGCCATTTACAAATGGTATGGTAGCGGGGAAATGGACTTTATCCGGGATATGCCCCTGGAACCTTTTAGCCTGGCCCTGGCAGGAAGTATCCATTGTGTGTTCCTTAAAAATGGGGTGATTCAGGAATTGAACCTGTTTTACAGGGTCATTGAGCATATGGCCTTGGTGCATCTGATGACAGAACCAGTTTAACCTATACTATCATATGAATTTTTTTTGGATCGGCCTTGTCCTAATGATGAGTATCCAGGGCGCCAGCGCCCAGGTTCAGCGTTATAAGCCCCTGAAAAGTGATTCCAGGTTGCAGGATAAGGTCTTTTATTTTTTCACCTTACTGGAGCAACCCGCCTGTAGCATCTCCTTGCAAAAGGATACTTTTTTATCCGGTAGGCTGCAAGCGCTAATAGCGAGGGTGGGAAGCGATACGACCAGCTCTCCCAATGCGCTGGCTAGGGAATGGATGTGGACTTCCGATGATATACAGCGGATTGGTATGGCCTTGTGTGATATCAGTCTTCAACATCCGAGGATGCGTGGATGGTTAACCACTGAAATGCGCCATAGTGGCTACTGGATCAGGGATTCAGCACTCGACGATACGGCCCTGATCCGCAAAGGTTGGCAGGAGGCTGCCGAGGCGCAAAACAAGCTGATTCAACATTACACGACCAATAAGGGGTTCCGGTATGTTGGAATTGACTCTGCAACGCTGGCGCCGGAAAGTGCCAAGGGGCAGGTCTTTATGGGCAAGATCTTAAGGCAGGTGTATGATGCAGAGGATGGTATGCACCTTTTTTTCCAACCCAGCCTTGCCTTGGCATTGCTTATACTGGAGGGTAATAAAAGGGACGAGGCGATCCGTTTTGAACCACTGGATTCCACCAACAAAGGCCCTTATTCGAATATCCCACATACCCATTGGAAAAAGTATGACTTCAGTGCTATCCTGGTATTGGGGGCAGGACCCGATGATGATTCTGCCATCAGTTCAGCAGGAAGGGAACGTTGCCGGCAGGGGGCCATAGCCTGGAAACAACATAAGGCACCTTTCATCATCGTATCCGGAGGTTTTGTTCATCCCTTTCAGACACCCTATTGTGAGGCAGACCAAATGAAAAAATACCTGGTGAGGGATTTGGGCGTTCCGGAAGATGCCATCATTATGGAACCTCAGGCAAGGCATACGACGACCAACATCAGAAACGCCAATCGTATACTGATCCGCAAAAGGTTTCCCTTGAAAAAAAGGGTCTTATGTATTTCTTCTACCTTGCATATTTTGATGGTGGAATCTCCCTTGTTTGCGGCCAGGTGTACCAATGAAATGGGTTATGTGCCTTATAAGGATATGATGCCCGGTAAGAATAAAAGTGAATGCGCCTACCTGGTAAGTGAGGCAGCATTGCAACTAGATGCAACCGATCCCCTGGATCCGTAGAATTGGCAACCGGAGCCGGCGTATTAGTGAGATTTTTAGTACATTGGCATACTTCATGGCTATGCCTAGGTACTTGAAAACACTTTCGGGAATACTGGTTCTCTATTTTATATTATTGGGAGCCTACGGACTGGCGTGCCTGATCCATTTCAGTAAAGACGTTGAATCCAACGGGGGGGCCATGGGACCCGATTATTTCTTTGTATATTATTGCCTGGCTTCGGCTTATTACAGCGCTTTCCTGGTATGGTCTTTCCGCTTATACAGGGGCAAAGAACCCAGCCGTACTGCCCCCATAGAACTAATCGTCATTTTTATGTTAGGCGTCTGTAGTTCTGTGGTGGTGATCTGGAAGTACTTCATTCCCCTGCAACACCTCTAAAACAGACCGTCACGCCCGGGGTTCCCGGAGGCCTCGGGATTTATAAAAAGAATTGCTCCGACACGATTTTTTCATCCTTTACCTGGTAAAGGCAAAGCTCTGTCCAGGTTTCCCTTCCTTTTCCTTTCATGGTGATGTCCATTTCCAGGGTAAAAGCAATGGCCGAAGGCGTGATCAAGGGTTCCGATACCTTGACCTGGTGAAGGGTATCCACCATGCTATCGAATTTTTTCCCCTTTTCAATGATGGCTTCCAGCCCTTTTGTTTCCTTATTAAAGTCTGGAGAGGCCATGGGTTCAATGCTTACGGCATCTGTTGCGTAAAGTTCTGTTTGGGCTTCTTCCCATTGACCTTCTTTGCATAGCTCAACCAGGCGGTTTGCGATTAGTTGTGTGTTCATAGCTTATATTTTTTGTGTGGCAGGCGCTTTATGCTGTAAGATGGAATCCATAAGCTTTCCTACTTCCGGACCTATGAGGAGGTAATCCTTGGATGCTTGCTTTAAAAACCCTTGAGCGACCATGGTGTTTAAGAACCCATTGAGGGGATCATAAAAGCCATTGGTGTTAAGCAATGCACAAGGTTTGTGGTGATAGCCCAACAAAGCCCAGGTAAATACTTCTGTGATTTCTTCCAACGTTCCAATACCACCGGGTAAAGCGAGGAAGGCGTCTGCGAGTTCAGCCATCTTTGCTTTTCTTTCATGCATGGTATTGACCACGATCAATTCGGTCAGGCCTTGATGGGCAATTTCTTTTTTGGCTAGTTTTTCGGGAATCACCCCAATCACTTTTCCACCTCCTTTCAGCACCCGGTCAGCTATGGCCCCCATAAGGCCAACCTGACCTCCTCCATAGACGAGCTCCATGTCATGCTTCAACATCCATGCCGATAAGGTATCACAAGCCAAGATATAATCCGGATCAATGCCTGTGTTGGATCCACAGAAAACGGCGATTCTTTTCATGGCCTTAAAATAGGAAATTCGGGTTAGTTCGCCCCTTTATCTTCTATTATGGAAAGGATATTTCCAGAGGGGTCTTCAAACCAGGCAATTAGCGGACCACTACTCCTGAATATGCCTTGAGCATCCGTTGCATAGGGCGGAGGGTACTTAATGAATTCTATACCTTTGGCGTTCAGTTCCTTCACCGCTTCTTCAATGTCTTTAACCGGAAAATTCAATATGGTGAAAGTGGCAGGTTGATGATTTTCCTTGGGATAAATGATGATCTTATGTCCTCCATCCAGGTGGAGTTCCAGGACCCTGGGGGTTTCTACAACCTCTAGTCCCAACTTATCCTGATAAAAGGATTTTGCTTTGGCCAGGTCGTTTGAAGAAAAGCTACTGAATGGCCGAATGTTTTTGAACATGGCGTTTTTGGTTTTAATCAAAGTTAACTTTTCCTGGATTGGACTTGAGGGGTGAATTGGGTCATTACGGGGAGGTGTTTACGACTAAATGATTTACTTTGTTGTCATGGTATGTTTTTTCCGAAAGGGATTTATTTTAGTTTGCCTGGCTATGTGGTTGAGCGGCGTTAAAGCCCAGCAGAACCCAACCTCCTATGATCATTCATCAGAGGGCGCCTTTGGCGATCTTATTGCACCGGCGCCCGCCGCTGGATCCAGTATTGATTTTGACGGGCTAGGGTGGATGGTTTCAGGGAACAGGGTATTTATTCAGGCCGGCACGCTTCAATATTCAAGGGTACCGCAGCCTTCCTGGAGGGAAATGTTACTGGCCCTGAAAAGGGGTGGGTGTAATACGGTAACCACTTATGTTTTCTGGAATTACCATGAGGCAAAAGAAGGCAGCATGGACTTCACCACCGAAGGACATAACCTGGGCCTTTTCCTGGACCTTGCCAAAGAATCAGGGCTCTATGTGATTATCCATGCGGGGCCCTATACGGGATCACAATGGGAAAACGGTGGACTTCCTACCTGGTTATACTTTAAGGAGGGCATGGAGATTCGTACGGATAACAAACCTTACCTGGATGCCGTGGACGCCTGGTTTGCAAAGTTGCTCCCTATCCTCGCCACCCGGCAGATCAACCATTCCGGCAATGTGATTGCCGTGCAGTTTGAAGACCAGCTACCGACTGTTTCTATACCTTATGCGCAGCATCTGCTGGATCAAGCCAAAACCGATGGTATTGAGGTACCCATTTATTTCAATGGGCTTCATGTGGGGAAAGATCCCGCTCCTGATAGCCCCATCGATCACGCACATAGGAAGGCCCCCTGGATCAGTACCGCCTTTTGGACAACCTGGTTCAACCGTTACGGCACTCAAGAGGAGGACTTTAAAAACAGTGAAAGAAATGCCTGGAAGATCCTGGCGATGGGGGGGAATGGATTGGATGTCGCCATGTTCTACGGGGGTACTAATTTTGATGTGGATGGCAGCGAGGATGTCGGGGCCAGTTATGACTTTGGTGCACCCATTGGACAGGGTGGTAATCCCAGGTCCTTATACTTCAGCCTGAAACGCTTGGGCTATTTCGCCGCTTCTTTTTCCAATATATTATCGGGTAGCATGGATGCCACAGAACAATACCAGGACTTTGGGATAGGAGCCAAGATCACTGCCCGGACTTCCCAGGGTGGTACGTTGGTGTTTTTAGATAATACGAGTGCCCATGATACGACGGTGATCTTGAAAAATGGGAGTACGTTTCCATTAGGTGCGGGAGAAATCGCCGCCTTGGCTTTGCAAATTCCCTTGGCGTCAGGCCTTGTTCTCTCAGAAGCCGATACCCGGTTGCTCTCCTTGGTGGCCCAAGATACAGTGACAACGCTTGTCTGTTATGGTAACCCGGGACAAAGAGGGAAGCTGATCTTTGGGTCTTCTGCCGGGCTTTCGTTCAGTGATGGGACCAGGTTTGGTAGTGGAGGGGCGGATGTTTCGGAAACACCTGCTTTTGATCCGTCTGGAATACTGACTTTTCAATATCCCCATTCCAGTATATGGGAAGAGTACCTTCGTACCCCTACTGCCGGCATCAGGGTGTTGATCATGAGTAAAGCGACTGCCGATAAGGTTTGGGTTGTCGATGATGCGACGGGAAAATTACTGGTGGCTGGTCCGCCTATGCTGGGTGATTTTTCTTTGGGGGATACCAGCATCGCTAAAATGACCATGGATTATCCATGGGATGATACCCCACCGACCAATCTGATGGTGTATGGAAAAACATCCTCAAAAATATACCCCATAGAGGGTAATGTGTCCAGGAGTTCTGCGGATTCCCTTAAACTGTCCTCCTGGGATATGGCCAATTATACCTACTTGGCAGAGCCCAGAATGAATGATAAATCCTGGTTTTCTTTGACCGATGGTACCCCTCCGGAAATGGGTCAGGACGGTGATTATGCCGCCTATACCTGGTACAGGGCCCATGTAACCCTGACAGCGCCCTTACAAGCTTTGGAATTTACAAAAATTGGAGATAGGGCAACCTTATTTGTGGATGGGAAAAGAGCAGGCGCTTATGACATCCATAAAGATGCTCGTCCGGCTATTGCTGCTGTCCTCCCTGCCGGGCCTCATGACCTGGCCCTATTTGTGGCCCATGCTGGTCGTCCGTCTTTGGCTGCTACCGTTGGTGCATTTCATACCCTTTCTATTCAAAAGGGATTGAGGGGGCCCGTACGAGGTGTCTCCGGAACCTGGAAGTTGAAGGGAGGTGTGGATCCTAATGCCATCCAATTACATTGGACCTCTGTACCGACGCCGCCTGAGCCCAGGGCCGGACGTAGAACGGCCCATGAGGCTGTAGCGCCCGAACAGGCCCCCACCTTTTACCGTACCCATTTTATGCTGGGCGGAGATCCGGAACCAGGGGCTGTGTACCGAATGATCACCACAGGACTTAGTGAAGGTTGCGTCTGGATCAATAGCCACCTGGTGGGTAGATACCCGGAAATACTGTCCGGCTGCCCTGGTATCTGGTTACCGGCTGCCTGGTTGAGGAAGGGATCTAATACCCTCACCATTCTTGATGAGTCCGGAGCGATACCAACCGCAGTGTCGGTTCAATTGGAAAAAACAGCCAGCAGACATAGGGTTACTGTTAAACCTTTGTCAGAGTTACAAGGCATTTTTCAGTAATTGATCCCGGTTTCAATAGGTATGAATATTGTGTTAACTTTAAGCAGAGGGTAGTTATGGAAAAGCACTTGCAAAAAAGCTCACAACGAATCATAGAAACCGTTCTGGTATTTCTGCTGTTGCTCATTTTACTTTGGGCACTGTACGACGTCTTGAAGATCTTTTTAGGGGTGCTGACCTTTGCGCTGATCTTTTCTGTTTCCTTTTCCGGTTTGTTTGAATCCATGGTCAGGCTCTTCAAAGGACGCAGAAAGCTCTCTGCCGTTATCTTTACCATCTTGCTTATGGCAGTGGTGGCTTTACCCCTGGTCTACATTATATCCCAGATCCGGATACACTTAAAGGAATTGATTGACTGGCTTAGTCAACTCAGGAACAATGGGGCATCCCCTTTGCCGGATTGGATCACCAATTTCCCCCTGGTAGGAGATGAAATCGCCGGTTGGTGGTCCCAGTTCCAAAGCTCTCCCAAAGACCTCATGGCCGTACATGGACAACAAATACATGCTTTGTTGCGCAGCGTCTGGAATGGTAGTACGGATGTAGCAGGCACGCTGTTGCAGATCGTGATAGGCATTGTGATTTCTGGGTTTTTATTGGCAGCCGGAGAAAGACTGGTTGTGCCCGTCAGGACCACCGTTCAATACCTGTTGGGAAAAAAGGATGGATTGCTCATGTTGACAGCGACCCAACATGCCATCCGGAGTGTATCCATAGGCGTAATTGGAACCGCCTTGATAGCGGCTGTCCTTTCCTGGATAGGGCTAACCATAGCGGGTATGAGCTTTGCCCTTATCCTGAGCGTCGTCATTTTCTTTCTGGTACTGATCCAGTTAGGTCCGCTTTGGGTTTGGGTACCCATCGTGATCTGGTCTGCTTACCATGGGCATACGGGGACAACCGTATTTTTGATCATTTATGGAATCGTGTTGCTGGTCATCGATGGCCTGCTCAAACCTGTGCTGATTGCCAAAAGCGGAGGGAAACTTCCTTTTTTGGTGCTCTTTTTAGGCGTGATCGGTGGCTTTGCCGCCTGGGGGTTTACAGGGTTGTTTAAAGGCGCGATTATCATGAGTGTGTTCTATACGGTATTCACCTCCTGGTTGGAAAAGAAGCATGCCCTTCACCAGAATGCGAATCCTGCTGGTACGCCCCCGTCACCTCAGACCAGCGCCTGATAGAGCACTTCGACGGGATGCAATGCCTTGCGTCCGGTTCCATCTTTGATCTGGTGCCTGCAACTGGTACCTGGGGCAACGATGATCACTTCTTCGGCCTGAGCCCTGACGGTGGGCAGTAAGACCAATTCCCCGATTTGTTGGGAAAGGGCATAGTGCTCCTTTTCATACCCAAAAGATCCCGCCATGCCACAGCATCCGGAGGGAATGGTGCTCACACTGTAATGCTCTGGTAAGGACAGCAGCTTCATGGAACCAGCTACAGAAGAAAGGGCCTTCTGCTGGCAGTGGCCGTGCAGCTTGATCTGCCGCTTTTCTTTGGTGAATTGTTCTTTACGGATATGCCCCTTATCTATTTCCCGGGCGATGAAATCATCGATGAAATACACGTTGGCTGCCAGCTTTTGAGCGGCTTCCAGGTCCTGATCCTCGGCGAGATCCGGGTATTCGTCCTTAAAGGTAAGGATAGCTGATGGTTCAATGCCGATCAGGGGTGTGTCTTCAGAGATCAGCGGACTGAGCATCCGTATGTTTTGGGTGGCGATCTTCTTTGCCTGGCGGACCAGCCCTTTGGATAACCAGGCCCTTCCGCTTTCTGTGTGCTCCGGTATCAGGACCTCGTAGCCTAGTTTTTCCAGTAATTGCACAGCGGTAATGCCAATCTCGGTATCGTTATAATTGGTGAACTCGTCACAAAAGAGGTAAACGCTACGAGCCGGGCTTGCCCCATGGGTCGCGGCGATTGGTGAACCGGTGGCGCTTGCACTCCCGCCCGTGCCCGCGCGCGGGCGTTTTTTATACCATTTCTCCAGCGTGGTCTTATAGAGGGTGGGCATGGAGCGCTCGGGAGCAAACCCAGATACTTTCTTCACCAAAGGCGCCACCAACTTGCTTGTCATGAAGAAATTGTAGATGCCTGGGGCCATAGCTCCCCAGCGGGCGGAGCGGGCAAAACCGGCAATCAATTTCGAACGGAAGGGAACGCCGTTGGCGTCGTAGTAGTGCTGGAGGAATTCCGCTTTTAGCTTTGCCACATCCACGTTGGAAGGGCATTCCGATTTACAGCCCTTGCAGCTCAGGCATAGGTCCATGACCTCGTAAATCTCTTTATGGTCGTACCGGTTTTCTTTGGGGGAATGGGTCAGGAATTCCCTGAGGATATTGGCCCTGGCCCTGGTGGTGTCTTTTTCGTTGCGGGTCGCCATATAGGAGGGGCACATGGTCCCTCCGGAAAGTTGTGTTTTGCGGCAATCCCCGGAGCCATTGCACTGTTCTGCATGCTGTAGTACGTCCTGGTCGTGGAAGCGGAACAGGGTGGGAAAGGCGGGGGTCTGTTGACCGGGCCTATACCTCAGCATGGTATTCATGGGAGGGGTGTCTACAATTTTCCCGGGGTTGAAGATGTGCTGGGGGTCCCAGGTCTTCTTCAGATCCTTGATCAGGCCATAGTTTTTATCTCCCACCATTTGGCGGATGAACTCTCCCCTCAATCTACCGTCTCCATGCTCTCCACTCAGAGAGCCCTGGTATTTTTTAACCAGGGTAGCAATCTCCTCGGCTATGACGCGGAACAACCGATTCCCTTCTTCGGTTTTTAAGTTGAGGATGGGGCGAAGGTGAATTTCTCCGCTACCCGCATGGGCATAGTGTACGGAGTATAATCCATATTTTTTCAGGATCTCGTTGAAGTCCCTGATATAATGAGGTAGATCCTGGACGTCCACTGCCGTATCCTCGATGACCGGAACGGCTTTATCGTCGCCTGGAAGATTGGACAGCAATCCCAAACCCGCTTTGCGCAGGTTCCAGATTTTTTTGGTGTCCTCTCCGAATAACAAGGGATAATGATAACCCAACCCGGCAGCCCTCATCTCTGCTTCCACCTGGGCAGCTAAGGATTGGATGGCTTCCCTGTTTTTTCCCCTGAGTTCCACCACCAGGATGGCTCCTGGATCACCCTGTACAAAAAAACGATTCTTGCTTTGTGCTATATTGTCTTTGGTACATTCCAGTATATAATGGTCAATGAGCTCGCTTGCGCTGGGATGATATTTGAGCGCAATCAGGTTGGCATTCAGGGATTCGTCTATAGAATGAAAATGGACGCAGAGCAGACCTGCCTCTTCTGAAGGAAGGGGTACCGCCTTCACTTTAATTTCAGTTATAAACACCAGGGTGCCTTCTGAACCCGCAATCAGGGAACAAAAATTGAAATCAGGGCCGCCTAAGGTAAAGGGGGCCGCTTCCAGGAGCATATCCAGGGCATATCCGGTATTGCGTCTTTCTACACTTTTTTTGGGGAACTCCCTCCGGATTTCTTCCTGGTTGTCCACCTGACTAAGCTGATGCCGTATGTGATGGTAGAGTTTACCTTCCAGTCCGGGCGCTGCGCATTTTTGATGAAATTCATCGATACTCATGGGCTTGAACACGACTTCTGATCCGTCGCTGAGCAAACCTTTTACTTCCAGTAAATGTTCCCGGGTACTGCGGTAAACCACGGAATTGGAGCCGCAGGAATTGTTTCCCACCATGCCCCCTATCATAGCCCTGTTGGCCGTGGAGGTTTCGGGTCCAAATAACAGGCCATGGGGCTTTAAAAACAGGTTTAACTCATCCCGGATGACACCAGGTTGAACCCTGACCCAGCCTTCTTCCTTATTAAGCTCCAGGATCTGGGTAAAGTTCCTGGAGACATCCACAACGATTCCGCTACCCACGACCTGACCCGCCAGGGAAGTTCCGGCCGTACGTGGAATCAACGATACCCCTTTTTCCCTGGCAAACTGAATGAGGCGCTTAATATCTGAAACCGAATGGGGGATGGCAACGGCCAGGGGCATCTCGCGGTAGGCGGATGCATCGGTGGCGTATAGGGTGCGCATGACCGTATCGTAATGGAGCTCTCCTTCAATTTCACTAGCCAATTGGCGTAAATCGTTGTTCATTTTGCCAAAATTACCCCTTTTGGTTTAAAAATATCTAATGCGGGGCCGCTTCGTTGGGGGCGTGACCCTGCGGTGGCCAGCCGCCCTTCCCAAAAAACTTTTCTAGTAGGGAGCATTCTCTATATTTAAAATCCAAAATAACCCTTATGCGGCAAATCAGACTTTGTTTACTCGGCGCCGGCCTTTTATGGGGTCCGGCGCTGCTGGCCCAGCGCCCGTCTTACGGAGGCAAGCTCAAACCAGCGCAGGCCAACATGGATGTTCAGCATTATACCATTGACATTACCCTGGATATCCCCGACAAAAGCCTGACAGGTAGCACCATCGTGGATGCCAACCTGAAAGCCCCGGCCACCACCTTGTTGCTGGACCTGATGGATTCCATGATGGTCGCTAAAGTATGGGTGAACGATAAACCGGCCACCTTCACCCATGAGCACCACATGCTCAACATTACGGGCTCCTGGCCAGCCGGACCTACAAAAATCAAGGTCGTATATGGAGGTCATCCCATGATTGCCAAAAGACCACCCTGGGATGACGGGTTTACCTTTACCACCGATTCCGCCGGACATCCCTGGGTAGCCGTTACGGCCGAAGGCACCGGCGGCAAAATTTATTTTCCTGCCAAGGACCATCCTTCTGATGAACCTGATCTTGGCGCAGACCTGACCGTGACCGTACCCAAAGGCTTGGTCGTTGCTGGTCCTGGCCTACTGCAAGCAGTAAAGCACAAGGGTAAATGGGACGCCTATCATTGGAAGACCCGCTATCCCATCAACAATTACAGCATCGTCTTCAATGTGGGCGATTATACGGTGGTGAACAGGACCTATACCACCATAAATGGGCGCACGGTGCCTATGCAATTTTATGTATTAAAGGAGCATGCTGATAAAGGCCCGCATTTGCTGGAAATGCTGGAACAAAGCGCCCACATCAAAGAGAAGTATTTCGGAGAGTATCCCTGGGCAAACGAAAAGATAGGTATCGTGGAAACGCCTCACTTAGGCATGGAACACCAGACCATGAATGCCTATGGGAATAAATTCCGTTATACCAAGATTGGAGGACAGGATTTCGATGGATTGATGTTCCATGAGTTTGGGCATGAATGGTGGGGGAACAAAGTGACGGCATCCGATTGGGCGGATTATTGGCTGCATGAAGGTATTAATACCTTCGCCGATGCCTTGTTTACCTTGGACCTGGAAGGGGAGGAGTCCTATGAAAAAATATGGCAGCGTACCGTATTCAATATCCACAACGACAAACCGGTCATCATGGGTAAGGATATTGAAGAAGACCAGGCCTATAACCACGACATCTATCCCAAAGGAGGGTTCTTCATACATACCCTCAGATACGTGTTGGGAGATAGCCTATTCTGGCCCACCATCAAAGGCTTTATAACAGACAGTAACTACACCTATGTCAACACCACCTCCACCAGGGCCTTGGAGGATTACTTCAATAAGGCTTCGGGCCAGAACCTCGACCCCTTGTTCCATCTCTATTTGTACACCACGGATCTTCTTGAAGTAGAGGTGCATCAGAAAAGCCCTACCCAATACCAGGTTCGTCTGAACAATATGCCCATGACGCTGCCCTTGGACATTACCACGGCTGGGGGTACGAACCGTACCATGGTAGGAAAGGATTGGGTGACGGTGACCAGTACGTCCATGCCCTTGGTGGACCCCAAGGCGTTCTACCTGAAGAAAGTGACCTACGATTAGCGCCGTGTCCGGGCCGTCAGGCCCGGGCGGGCTAGTCCTGATATAATATGCAAGCGCTGTAGGCCGGGAGCCCTACCGTCCCTTCGGAGGACGGACCTTCCCCTACAGCGCTTTTCCATACCCCCGATGGCGCCCGTAATATTTGAGAACCGGAAGTGCCATTGAAGGCAACCCAGATTTTTTTCCAGCTATCACCCACTGCTTTGCCATCCATTTGGTAGGCAATCAACCCATTGGGCTGGGCCTCAAAATGGATGTTTTGCGCTATATCCTGGGCGGAGGCCATCCGAAAGGCGGGATGGGCTTTACGCATCCGTATCAACCCTTCCACATAGCGGGTAATGTCCAGGTGTTGTTGTTTCAAATTCCAACGTATGGCATTGATGCTGTCGGGGGAATTAAAGGAATTTTCTACTCCCTGTTTGGACTTCAGGAATTCCGTCCCTTCATAAAGTAAAGGGATTCCCTGGGAAGTCAGGACGATGGTCAGGGCCAGCTTTTGCATGCTTTGGCGGTCCGACCCGGAGGCATCTTTGCACGATAGGGTCAGCTTATCCCATAAGGTGGGATTGTCATGACATTCGCAATAGGTAATGAGGTCAGACGGATCTAAGCCCTGGGTCAATATACCTTTTTGCACCGCCCCCGTAGCCGTAAGTTTACCACTGGCAAACCCCCGGTCATGGATATCGAATACGCTGCCTTTAATGCCGTCCCTGATATCGTCACTGAACACAGCGATTCCATGGAGCTTCGTTACATTGGATTTGAGGGCCATCAGCGAATCGGGCATAGGGGATGAGCCCGCTTGCCAACCTTCCCCATAGATCACGATATCCGGTTTGATCTTGTGCAAAGAATCGGAGATAAGGTTCATGGTTTGGATATCATGGACACCCATCAGGTCGAAACGAAACCCATCCATATGGTATTCCTTTACCCAATACAGGACGCTTTCCAGCATGAATTTCCGCATCATGGGCATCTCCGATGCGGTTTCATTTCCACAGCCGGTTGCGTCAGATAATTTTCCGTCAGCCTTATGGCGGTAATAGTATCCGGGAACCAACTGCTGAAAAGAGGACCCCTGGGTGGTACCAGTATGGTTGTACACTACATCCATGATGACCCGGAGTCCATGTTGGTGAAAAGTCTCGACCAGCTGTTTCAATTCCCGTATGCGGGTCAGGCCGTCGTAGGGATTGGTACTGTAGGAACCTTCCGGAACATTGTAATTGAGCGGGTCGTAGCCCCAGTTATATTGAGGGACGTTTAATTTGGTTTCATCTATGGAATTGAAATCAAAGATGGGCAACAGGTGAACATGGGTAATACCTAATTCCTGGAGGTGATCCAATCCGGTAGACAGGCCCTGGGGACTTCGGGTCCCTGTTTCTGTCAGCCCCAGGAATTTGCCCTTATGCGCTACGCCGGAGCTGCTGTCAATGGTCGCGTCTCTGACATGAAGCTCATAAATGATGGCATCTGTCGGATGATTATTTTGGGAAAAAACAGGGCTTTTATCCTCATCCCACCCTGGCGGATTGGTTGCATCCAGGTTCACTACCATGGCTCTTTTCCCATTTACGCCCACCGACTTAGCATAAGGATCTGGAACAGGATCGCTCCAATGATCATTAAGCATTACCCGAAAAGCGTAAAAAACACCGGCATAATTCCCCTTCAACCGGGTAGCCCAGGTACCCTGGGGACCTTTGGTCATATCCAGGGTTTGATAGGGTCCTCCGGAAAGTCCATCTTTATACAAGAGTAATTGAGCCTGGGTGGCGAGTGGGCTCCAGATCCGAAACGCTGATCCCATTGCCGTGTACGTCAGCCCCAGGTCGTTTCCGTCATAAATGGGGTAGCGAAGAGCGGAGGTATCTGTCTGAGCCCGGAGGTTCAGGCTGAAGGAGATCAACAGCAGGGGAAGCAAACATCGTAGGTTCATGCACTAGGGTTAAAGGAGCAAATTATACAATTGGGCAAGGATAGCACCGGTTTTGGAAAAAAATGCTTAAACTTTGTGTGGTCCTATCCTTTCCATGCGTCGGGTCTTCCGGCTGCGCTGAACAATACAACAACTCCGGCCCTTTATCCATTGATCCCCGTTCCCGTTGAATCTACCTTTGTCAAGCGCCTTCATCCCGAACATCTATTCCTAAATGGACAAACGCTGATCTATGTTAAGACCTAAATTTGATGAAACAAAAGACCATTATTTTGGTTATCTTTTGGCTCCTGTGGAGCTCGTGATGTATGGAGACTTTCAATGCCGCTATTGTGGGACGGCATATGAAGAAATAAAACTGCTGCAAGAGGTCATGGGGAATCAACTCAAAGTTGTTTTCAGGCATTATCCCCTGCCCAATTTGCATCCCATGGCCCTGGATGCTGCCGTAGCAGCCGAAGTCGCTTCGCTTCGGGATAAATTCCGGGAGATGCACGACGCGCTGTTTGAAAACCAGAAATACCTATCCAGGCCTGCTTTGCTGGATATTGGCGAACGATTGGGGCTGGACATGACTTTATTTGAGGACAGCAGGGGTTATAGACGCCTGGCCAGAAAGGTTACTTCAGATTTTGAAGGGGGTGTGGGCAGTGGGGTTAGCGGCACGCCCACTTTTTTTGTGAATGGTTTGAAATACAACGGGCCAGCTGAGTTCAGGCATATGCAAAGGGCCTGCCGGTACCTGTTGCATTTACAGGAAGCCGAGCTGAGCCAACCCTCACCGAATTGATCAACATTTGATTATATATAAGTATGAGTACGTTTATACCGGTTGGACCTGCCGATCATGTACAAGGGAACCCTTCGGCCCCTATTACCCTGCTGGAATATGGAGACTATCAGTGCCCCTATTGCGGGGCAGCATACCCTATTGTCAAACGCCTTCAAACGCATTATGGGGATAAGTTAAGGTTTGTATTCAGGAATTTCCCATTGGCTGACGTTCATCCGCATGCCTTGATGGCCGCATATACCGCCGAAGGATCTGCCCTTCAGGGAAAATTCTGGGAAGTGCATGACCTGATCTATGAACATCAGAAAACCTTATCGGAGCAAGTGCTGTTGAACGTGGCTAAAACAGCGGGTGTTAATGTATTTCAGTTACAGGAAGATTTGGGCAAATCCTCCCTTACCAAAAGAGTGGAGGATGACTTTGAAGGGGGGATTAATGCTGGGGTAAACGGAACACCAGGATTTTTCGTAAACGGGAAAAAATATGACGGGGATTATCGTTTTGAGCCCTTCAAGGAATTCCTGGACATGATACTGCAAGGGCACAAAGTCTGACCGGTCCTCATTGGATTTGTTTAACTGATGGTATAAACCCCGATATAGCCATGAGATATAAGAGGATGCCAATTGAAGTGGAGTCCCCAGAGGAAATTGGTTATGGAATTATTCGCCGGAATCTCGCAGAGAGCTCCCTCAGGGACAAGACCCTTAAAGAATTGAGTATTCCCCTCGAAGGGGTAACCCTGTGTTATGGAGAACACAGGGGATATGGTCCCTTGCGTGCTGAAATTGCCCTCCAGGGTGATGGACTGTCTGCCGCTCAGGTATTGGTAACGACGGGCGCAGCGGGGGCCCTTTTTATTATTGCCACGGCCCTGTTGAAAAAAGGGGATCACCTCATCGTGATCAGACCCAATTATGCGACCAATCTGGAAACCCCCAAAGCCATTGGGGCTGATATTACTTACATAGATCTAGTCTTTGAAGAAAATTTTCGCTTAGACCCTGATGAAATTGCGGCCGCTCTCCGGCCAGAAACGCGCCTGATCTCCCTGACAGTGCCGCATAATCCAACAGGCGTCATGATTTCGTATGAAGTCATGAAAGCCCTGATCTCCCTGGCAGAACGCTGGGGTTGTTACATTTTATTCGACGAGACCTACAGGGACCTTTCCATGGGAGAGACCTTGCCGGTTGCAGCTTCTCTCAGCTCCAAGGCCGTTAGTGTCTCTTCTTTATCCAAGGCTTACGGAGTGCCGGGACTAAGGCTAGGATGGTTAATTACTCAGGATACCGAACTATATAACTTGTTTCTGGCTGCTAAGGAACAAATGGGTATTTGTGGGAGCGTGATCGATGAATACCTGGGCCATGCCCTGCTGAAAAACCGGGCCGCCCAACTGGAACATAACAAGCTCTTCCTGGAAAAAAGAGTGGATCTGGTTTGTGCGTGGGTATTAAGAGAACCACTGATTTCCTGGGTGCCCCCGGCGGGTGGAGTCGTATGTATGCCCCGGATCGCACTTTCCGACAAACAAATGGATGCTTTCTACCAATATTTGATGGATGACCATCAGACCTATCTTGCCCCCGGACATTGGTTTGATATGCCCCGCCAATTTTTCAGGTTGGGCTTTGGATGGCCCACAGATGCCGAACTAAAATCCGGATTGGAGTCCATTTCCGAAGTGGCCCATCGCTTGGTGTCGTAAGTGCTTAGGTTACTGCACATTTGCGAAATCGTACATGTTTGCATAAGGATTGAGTAATTCTACGCTTGACATGGCGACCCCCGCCCTGTTACCTTTGTAATCGTTAAATAAGGTTTACTTCTCTATTTTCAATTATAATCCGCTTTTGTTGGAATTGCCTTTCAGGGGCCTGTCTGCGCCGTTGGATAACGGTAAGGATGTTTATTGCTATGACTTATGATACAGGAAGCACTTACATACACCGTTGGTCAGTTAAATACCTTTTTGGGCGCCATATCCGATGCGGCTGTGCTGGGAAATATCAGCTACGCCCAGGATAACGATGCGGAGGCCAATGCGATGACCAATAAAGTGGTGCTTTCCTTGATCAACATAGAACAGGATAGGATGTCTCAGGATCCCTGGCCATATAAATATCAGGGAACTACCTTGTACAAACAGCAACCGGCCGTAAACCTAAACCTCTACCTATTATTCAGTGCCAATTTTGAAACCTATTCCGATGGACTGGCGGCCATAGATAAGGTAGTGGAGTTTTTCCAAAATACCGGTTATTTCACCACGGAGACCAATCCTGACCTGCCTGCGGGGTTGAACCGCCTGATCTTTGACATGTTCAGTGTGGACCTGGATCTGGTCCACCATTTATGGAGCATGTTGGGGAGTAAGTACATGCCCTCCGTGGTATACAAGATGCGTATGGTGTCCATACAGTACGTACCCGATCAGCAATCGCCCGCACCGCTGATCCAACATGTGACCACCATAAACAATGTTCAACAGTGAAATGAATATTTCGTACAACATATTTTTCACCTTGCAAGTCACGATCGGAGGAACAGCTACCAGTGCTTTTTCTTTTTCTCCGGATAGCAATACCCAAACGACGATGGGCCAGCATGACCTGCTATTCAAGCCTATCGGCGGAAGCTTCCTGGTAGCGGCTGCTACCATCCTGAATCCGCAACAGGTAGCCATCGTGCCCTATCCGATACAAAGCATTACCAGGTTCACCTTTCTGATGGCCTTGGGGAATGTGCCGGCGTTCCTGGCCCAGGCTGATTTGCAACTGACGGGTCAGGATACCTCCAGGGTGGGGAGGTCCATCTACTATTTCAATAACCTGGATGCCACGGGTAAGCCGGATGGAGCTGCCAGCGGTAATACCCTCAACTTGTCCCGGCAGTCATTGGTCAGCGTGGCTGACTTATGGTCTGTGATACCAGCTTCTTATTCCTTTTATGTGGACCCAACCAAGTATACCCAGGTCCAGTTGTTTGAGATTTTACCAAAGGCCAGTCCGGTACAATTGAGCAATGTGTTTGCTGCCGGATCTACCTCAGCCAACTTCAGCCTCAATGGATACAATCCAGGACCCTTCCAGCTTAAATGGATAGGTACCCCTGCACGACAGGAAAACGTATACGCAGATCCCACCCTGGCAGCGACCCCGTTTTTTGCCTTGGTGGAAATATATAAAGACAGCAGCGCTAACTCGGTGTTATTGAACGGTCCTCCGATCACCTATTCCATTCCCTTTAAAAGTTTATAATAATCGTTCATCAAACTAAATCATTTTTATTATGGCGTCCATTACGTCTATTACAACTCCCGGCGTCTATGTGCAGGAACTCAATAACCTGCCTCCATCGGTCGCCTCGGTACCTACTGCTATCCCCGCCTTCATCGGTTATACGGAGACCGCTTCCAATAACGGCCAGGACCTGACCATGGTACCCACCCAGATCACCTCCCTCCTGGATTATACCACCTATTATGGGGGTGGGTATAACCTTGCAGCAGGAGACGTGACCATTCAGGTGAATACAGCCAATAACTTTGCTGTTTCGGCCATCACGCTCAATAAGGTATTTTACATGTATGAGGCCCTTCGCCATTATTTTGATAATGGAGGAGGCACGTGTTATATCGTTTCAGTGGGCAATTACACGGATTCGATCATTGCCGGTGATGAAACGGCTACACCTGCTACGGGTTTGAGAGGTGGGTTGGCTGCGGTGGCTCAATTTTCAGACCCTACGTTGTTGTTATTCCCTGATGCCCCGAGGATGGGCGCCGGCGATTTCTATTCCCTTCAACAGATGGCCCTGCTTCAGGCGGCCACCTTGCAGGACCGGTTTGCCGTCCTGGATTTGCAGGAAACGACGACTAGTGCTCAACCTGGCGCGGTGGCCAGCTTCCGCAACGCCATAGGCATCAATAACCTGGAATACGGAGCCGCTTACACCCCCTGGGTATACAGCTCCTACGACAAGACGGTGACTTATGATATGCTCAATGGCCATGTACAAAATACGTCCAGTACCGTCATACCCCTGACCAACCTGAGCACAGATCCAAATATGATCGCTTTGGTGAACAATATGGCCATTGCCGATACAGACAATGCCACCATCACCCATGCGGTCACCACCATTGTCACCAACGCGGGTAACTATGGAACCTTGAGTGCAACCTATGCGGCACTTAGAGGAACGGCCGTAGCTACGCCTACGGAGGCCAACATGGCGCCCCTCTGGGCCTTTGTGAATGCTTTGGCCCTGGAACCCATTACCTGGGGAGGCACAGCAGCCGGCTCTTTCAATAATACAGGCAACCTCTATAATGACCTGGTGGTAAGTGCCTCCAATCAGAGTACGGGCCTGTACAAATGGATCCCTAATTTGATTATGCTGGAAGAAAACAAAGGTATAGTCACCACCTTGGGTCTGGCTGCCGGCAATTTCACGGGCTATGACGCCACCAAATGGTTGCAACCTCCCGCCACCCGTACGGTGGCTAGTTTTGTTGCCACACCCAGCACGGAATTTACCGGTACCACCGCCCAAATCATCAATCAGGCCCTCAATGCCCTGGACCCGATCGTAACGGCCCTGATCAATTTCGTGACCAACCTGCAAAATGCGGCAACGGCCTACAGCAATATCGCCCAGACCCAACTTTTCAATACCCATCCGGTCATTTCCAATATTGTGACTCAGCTCACCCAGGAACTACAACGCACCCCACCCTCCGGAGCTATGGTA
Source organism: Beijerinckiaceae bacterium (assembly GCA_903970475.1). GTDB lineage: Bacteria > Bacteroidota > Bacteroidia > Chitinophagales > Chitinophagaceae > Dinghuibacter. The sequence goes on along the minus strand of CAJCIQ010000062.1, from coordinate 660 downwards.
GGGGTTTACGCCAATGTGGATAGTACCATGGGTGTATGGAAAGCGCCGGCCAACGTAAGCCTCAATTCCATTACCGGCCCCTCTGTCATCATCGATGATACCACTCAGGGCGGATTGAATGTGGACCCCATTGCCGGGAAATCCATCAACGCCATCCGCAGCTTCACGGGAAGGGGAACCATTGTTTGGGGGGCCAGAACCCTGGATGGAAACGATGACAACTGGAGGTATATATCTGTTCGGCGGTTCTTCATCATGGCAGAGCAGGCCATAAAAGACGCTTGCAATGTCTTCGTGTTTGAACCCAACGATGCTACTACCTGGGCTAAGGTGCAGGCCATGATCTCCAACTACATGATCAACCTCTGGAGGGAACAGGCCATCGTAGGTTCTAAACCAGAATTGTCCTACTATGTATCCGTAGGCCTGGGTAAAACCATGAGCGCAGAAGACATCAATCAGGGGTTCATGATTGTGGAAGTAGGCATGGCGCCGGTAAGGCCCACTGAGTTCATCGTCCTGGTATTTACCCAGCTTCAACAACAATAATCATTTTAAAACACTACTAATATGGCAACAGTGACCAGTTATCCCCTACCTAAATTTTACTTTCAGGTAGAATGGGGCGGCACTCGGATCGGTTTCACCGAGGTGAGCGGT